>CAZNVX010000135.1:0-7741 GCA_964576225.1 uncultured Christensenellaceae bacterium | reverse complement strand
ATCAGCACAATGTCCTTTTTGCCGGACAGCTGCCCGATCTCGGTTACGGCTCTGACAGGGATGCGGTGATCGCCGTGCACGCCCGTGATATGCAGGCCGGGGTCAGCCGCCTGGGCTGCCCGCTGCGCATGCTTGCAGACCAGCTCCACATCATAACCGGCCTTAGACAGGTACGCCGCCGTGATGCCGCCGATGGCGCCTGCGCCGATGACAGCCACAGATGTTGCCGAATTATACAAAATAGCATCGCCTCCCCATTGTGTTATGCTTGCGTTCTGCTCGCTGCCGTAACCACACGGCTGCAACAAAAAGTGTAAGGGATATCACGCGTTTTGTAAACATGGACAATACAGATGAGGCGAGCGTGCGCGAAAAAGCCGGCGCATGGCCGGCCTTTCATATCAAACGCTTTTAAGCGGGCTTGTCCGCGCTGGCGGCGTTTAATCGTTGATGATGGAGAATGCGATGTTGGTGGCATGGTCGGCCACACGCTCGAGCGTGGCCACCATGTTGGTGAATATCACGCCCGTTTGCGGGTTGCACGTTTTTTCCTGAAGCCTGTCCACATGGCTGCTGATAAAGGTTTTCCTCATGATATCCACCTCCTGCTCAAGCGCGTCCACGATGGGCAGACGCGATTTGTCACGCCGCTCAAAGGCATCAAGGCTGGTGCGCACCGTCTCCAACGTTTTCTCGGCCATTCTTGAAAGCTCCGCTTCGGCCTCGGGCGACATTCTTGCGCGCTGCTCGAGCAGCGTCATGGAAAACTCGGCGATGTTTTCCGCGAGGTCGCCGATACGCTCCATATCGATAATCACATGGTGCAGGCTGCCCAGTATCTTCAGGTCATGCGCGGACAGATCAAGACCGCGGAACTCGATCATATAATGCGTGATGTTGTGGCTTAAATAGTCCACTGTTTTTTCTATGTCCAGCACACGCCGGGCTTTTTGCTCGTCACGCTTGAAAAAGGCGTCGAGAGAGCGTTTTAAATTGCTGTTGGCGATGTCGCCCATACGGCTCAGCTCCTTGAGCGTCTGGTTCAGCGCGATCATCGGCGTTTGGGCGATGCGTTCATCCAGATAGACGAGCCTTTTTTCCACACGGTCGGGCGCGTGTTTTTCCGGGACGATCCGGGTGATGATCCGCACCATGATCTTGGCAAACGGGAACAGGAGAATGGTCACCGACAGGTTAAATATGGTATGGAAATTGGCTATCTGACGCGCGACATTATCCGGTGAGAACGACGCGACCATGTTGACGATGGATGGGAAAGCAGCCACAATGCCCATGTAGATCAGCGTGCCCAGTATATTGAACATCAGATGGATGCCTGCGGTACGCCTTGAGTTCGCGCTGGTGCCGATGGCCGCTAACAGCGCGGTGACGCATGTACCGATGTTCTGGCCGAGTATCACATAAACGGCCGAATCGAGCCCGATCATGCCAAGGCCGGCAAGCGTCTGCAGGATACCCACCGAGGCCGACGAGCTTTGGATGACGGCGGTGAAAACCGCGCCGAACAGCACGCCGACAACGGGGCTTTTAAAGCTGACGAGCAGATTGCGGAAGCCCTCCACCTCGCGCAGCGGCTCCATCGCCTCGGACATCAGTGCCAGACCCACAAACAGTATGCCAAAGCCGAGTATGATTTCACCGATGCGCGCGACAACCCGTTTTTTGATAAAAACGGTAAACGCCATGCCTGCGAACAGTATCAGCGGTGCAATGTCGGACAGCTTAAAAGCGATCAGCTGCGCGGTGATCGTTGTGCCGATATTCGCGCCCATGATGACGCCGGTGGCCTGAAGCAGCGTCATCAGCCCGGCGTTGACAAACCCGACCACCATCACCGTGGTGGCCGACGAGCTTTGCACCACCGCGGTAACGCCGGCGCCCACGCCCACCGCCGCAAACCGGTTGCCCGTCAGCACCTCGAGAACCCGGCGCATCCGGTCTCCTGCGGCGTTTTCCAGGCCCTCCGACATCATTTTCATGCCGAACATAAACATGCCGAACCCGCCCAGAAGCAAAAACACCGAATATATGCTCATGCATTGTCCTCCAACTTTGTTAAACCCATGTCGGGTTTATGAAAATTTTACGTTAAAAAATATTATACAGGAAGGATGATTATTTGTCACCGATGCGTTCGCCGGCGCCGCATTTTTTTATTACGCCCTGCGGCATTCATATGAGCGGGGGAGGGACGCTGATGCAAAAGGAGCCATGGGGTGAAATAAATTCGCGCCGGGGCGAAAATAATTCCCGCACAGCTTGACAGAGTGTATGGCGCCCATTACAATAGAATCATCTGGTAATTATTATTAATATATGAATTGGCGCCCATTGTTCGTAATGAAAATGGCTCCAGTCTTCCTTTCAAAAGCCCTGTTTTGCCGACAGGGCCTTGTTTTGCCTCCGGCCGGAGCAGCGACGGCGTTTTGAGTGAAATGAGCGCGAATAATGTAAATTTTCTGTTAACATAGGAAGCGGGTTATGTTATGATAGCGCTATATATTCTATAACAGGGAGGTATAATATGACGGGAGATCAGATACAGATCCTAATTGCCATGCTGGCCTATATGGCCGCCATGCTGATTGTGGGCAGTCTGTATGCCAAAAGAAACAAAAGCACATCCGATTACCTGCTGGGCGGGCGCAAGCTGGGCGCGTGGGTGACGGCGATGAGCGCCGAATCGTCCGACATGTCGGGCTGGCTGCTGATGGGGCTGCCGGGCGTGGCCTATCTGACGGGTATCGGCGAGGTGTTCTGGACAGCGCTGGGGCTCGCTCTGGGCACGTATATCAACTGGCTGGTGGTGGCCAAACGGCTGCGCCAGTACACCAAAGTGGCCGGCAACGCGATCACGCTGCCTGATTATTTTTCCAACCGCTTCCGGGACAAGCAAAAGATATTGATGAGCATTTCCGCTATCCTTATACTGTTGTTCTTTGTCATCTATCTGGGTTCCGGATTCGCGGCGATGGGCAAGCTGTTCAAATCACTGTTCGGGCTTGACTACACGCTGATGATGATCATCAGCGCGCTGGTCATCATCGCATACTCGGTGGTGGGCGGGTTCCTTGCCGTGTGCACGACGGACCTGATCCAGGGCATACTGATGTTTTTTGCGCTGCTTATCATCTGCGTGGGCGGCTATGTGGCCGTGGGCGGCGCCGACGCCTTGGCGGCCAACGTGGCGCACCTTGACGGTTTCTACAACATCTGGGGCAGCCTGGATGCCAAAACGCAGGTCTTTGCGAATTACAGCGCGCTCGATATCATATCGATACTGGCCTGGGGCCTTGGCTATTTCGGCATGCCGCACGTGCTGCTGCGCTTCATGGCTATCCGCAAGCCGCGTCAGATCGCCAAATCCCGCCGCATTGCCACCAGCTGGGTCGTCATCACGCTGGGCGCAGCGGTGTTCATCGGCCTTGTCGGCCGGGCATTTCTGGGTGACAGGCTCATGGAAGGCGGCGCGCAGGAGACGGTGTTTGCCGCACTGGCCACCACGCTGCTGCCGGCCATCATCGCGGGCGTGATGATCTCGGGCATACTCGCGTCCACCATGAGCACGTCTGACAGCCAGCTGCTGGTGTCCGCCTCGGTGATCTCCAAGAACTTCTTCCACGGCCTGCTCAAGAAAAATGCGACAGACAAGCAGGTGCTGGTGGTGTCTAAAGTGACTGTGGTCGTGGCGGCGCTGATCGGCATACTGTTCGCACTCAATGAGAACAGCACCGTGTTCGGCATCGTGTCATACGCATGGGCGGGCTTCGGCGCGACGTTCGGGCCGCTGGTGATCATGTCGCTGTTCTGGAAGCGCATGAACAAATGGGGCGCGCTGGCCGGCATGGTCAGCGGCGCGGCGACCATCATCGTCTGGAAGGAGCTGCTCAAGCCCATCGGCGGCGTGTTCGGTATCTACGAGCTGCTGCCCGGCTTCATTGTGTCGCTGGTGCTGATCATCACGGTCAGCCTGCTGACGAGAAAGCCCTCCGACGAGATCGTGGCGGAATTCGACACCGTCAAGACCGTGGGCGACGAGGAATAGACCTGTATCACACAAAGCCGCTTCTCTTTTTGGGGGAGGCGGCTTTTTTTCTGCTGCGCCGGGTGCGGGCATGGCCTTGAGAGGGGTGTTTTCGCGGCACAATAAAACCGGGCGGTAAACCGTCCGGCTCTGATGCGGCCGGCGAAACGCCTGCGCCGTTTATTGGCGTTGGGGGAACCCGGCTAAGGGACGATTTTGCTGAGATCCATGATATCCATGCGGATGGCCGTATAATCCTGAATGTTGATCACGCCGTTCTTGTCGATGTCCCCGGCTTTGCGGGACGCGGCGCTGATGCCCCGCAGACCCAGTATGTTGAGCCGGATCAGCACGTAATCGGCCAGGGTGATGAGGCCGTCTCCGTTCACATCGCCGCGGACGACGATCGTCAGCCTGTCTCTTTCGACACCGCCCACCACCCATCGGATGTTCATGCCCGTGGCGACGGTGCCGCTGGTCACCTCTGAGACGCCCGAGAAGACTTTGAGCTCGCTTTCGGGGTGATTAAAACGTGACTTGAGCGTGGCCACGGTGGTGCCGACGGCGACTCTATCCAAATAACTTTCTATGTTGATCCTGCCGCTTCTGTCAATCTTGTAATAGGACGATCCGAGAACCTGCAGAGCCATTAGCGCCTGCGCGGCATCCACGCGGCCGTGTCCGAAATAATCATCTCTGCCGGGTGCGCCAAGGTCAACCGCCGAGCTGTACAGGTACTCTTTTATCTGGCCAACGGTCAGGCTCGGTTTTGCGGAAAGCATCAGCGCGATCACGCCGGACACCACCGGCGCCGCCATGGACGTGCCGGTCATCCATACGTAAGGCGCATTGCCGGATGGGGTGAGTGCGACCGGGTATGTGGACAGCATCCAGTCGAGATGTGAACCGCCATCGCCGCCCGGCGCGGAAATATCCTTCTTGGGGCCGAAATCGGAATAGCTTGCGCGCGTGTCGGTTCGGGTTGTGGCCATCACGCTGATGGACGCCTCAAAATCGCTGGGGTACATCGCGGCGCTGGTGTTGTCGTTGCCCGCCGCGCACACCACGGGGATGCCGGCGTTCACCGCCCCTTCCACGGCCAGCCGGTACGCATTATCCGGCGTATTGGTATAGGTGCCAAGGCTTAGGTTGATCACCCGGGCGCCGTTGTTTCGGGCATAAGTGATGCCGCTGATCACGTGGGTCGTACTCGCGCCGAACACCGTGCCGTTGTCGTAATAGGTAAACACGTCCACGGCGATCAGCTTCACATTGGGCGCGACGCCCGCGATGCCGATGCCGTTGTTCGCCTTGGCGGCAATGATACCCGCCACATGCGTGCCGTGCCCGTCGTCGTCGGGAGAACCGTCGTTGGGTGCGATATCGACGGAAGCGACCACCTGGCCGGACAGATCCGGATGCGTGTGATCCACACCGGTGTCGATGACAGCGACGCGCACCTCCGGGGCGCCCGTCGTGTAATCCCACGCGCTGAACACGCCGATGCGGTTAAGATACCATTGAAGATGCACGCTCGGGTCGTTCGGGGGGCTGGCCAGGGGCTCGCCCACCTGCGTGATATCCGCAAAAACGGGTTCGGTTTCCGGAAGGTAATATATATAATTGGGCTGGGCGTATTCCACGCCGGGCAGCTCTTCCAAGGTCTCGATAAAGCTGTCCACCGTCTCGCCGTCCGGCACCTCGGCCACAGCCAGGTCGTATTGGGCGAGTATGTCCACGGTCTCGCCGTCGGCCGCCGCAATGGTGTTCTGCATCGTCGCGCCCGATACGGTGCTTTTGAACTTGACGATCACTTCGCCGTCCACACAGTCGAAGCCGTCTGATGTGGTGATCACCATATCCCCGCCATCCGCCAGCATCCTGTCCGGGCCCGATGCCGTCTCGGAAACAGGCTCAGGCGTGGGTTCAGGTTCGGGCTCGGGCTCGGTGGTCGGCTCGGGGGATGCGTCGGGCGCGGGGGATGCGCCGGGCGCGGGGGATGCGCCGGGCGCTGTCTGTTCCGGCGGCGACTCCGGCCCCTCTTCGGCATGGGCCGCGGGCAGGCCAAAGCCCCATACGGACAGGACAAGCAGCAGCGAAAGAACCCAAACAAGCGTTCTTGAGGCCATGGTCATGCGTTGATTATACCGACGGCTATTCTTTATCATGTCGGTTCCTTTCGTTATATGCGGCATGCGTGATTGTCTGTGAAAATACAAACGTTGGTCACCATTATAACCAATCAATGACAGAATTTCAAGCCGCTTTGGCAATGGGGTGGTTCCCCGCATAGCATCCATAACCTTAATAGACGTTGCTGAAACAGAAAACTGGTGGAATTTAACCTATACAGCAAGGCTTTTTTGTGGTATAAATAAAAGCATATTATTTGTTACATTTATATTTCATATATGTTACAAAATTAACAATAAGTGAACTTTTCCGTCGGCCGAACCGATAGACCAATTAGAAACGGAGGGAGCCCATGCACAAGAAAACCGCGCTTGCATTATGTGTCATCATGGTTCTGTCCGCAGTTTTTGGTGTATTCGGTATTGCGTCGGCCGGCCCGGACTACACGTATGTGCGCGTCAAGTTGTCTATCGGGACGCCCACCAGCTTTTCCTTTTTGGTGGATGGCAACTACAGCGTTTCGGGAACGCCGCTGGAACGTCAGCTTTACACCGTCCGTATCGACGGCTCCCAGCTCAGGCTCTTTATGGGCAGCACGCTTGTGGCCAGCGGTTCCACCATATACTTAACCCGCCATCAGGGAACGCCGGGCCTGAACAACAGCATTTGGCTGGAATATCCCGGGCAGGGGTATCGGTCATACATCGGCGACATGTCTTTTTCCATACAAAGCGGCGCGATTCAGCTGGTCAACCGCATCTATATAGAAGAATATTTGTATGGCGTGGTGCCCTACGAGATGAGCGATTCCTTTCCCATCGAAGCGCTCAAAAGCCAGGCGGTGGCCGCCCGTAATTACACGGTCAGCAAAATATCCGCATCCGGCAGCTTTGACCTGACGGATCTGTCGTCCGTCGACCAGGTTTACAAGGGGTATGATCCGTCGCTGACCAATTCCATCAACGCGGTGAACGCCACCGCGGGGCAGGTGGTCAGATACAACGGCTCAGTCATAGCCGCGTATTACTCGGCGTCCAACGGCGGCGCCACCGACGTGCCGGTGCACCGCTGGGGCGGCGGCGCCGACTGGCGGTATTATGACATCCAGCCGGATCCGTTTGACCTGGCCAACCCCGCCAGCCTGTATGAGACGATCTTTTTTCCGGTCAGCATCAGCGAAGCCAGCCCGGTTACCGTGAGGGGCAACGACGGGACGCCCAACGCGTCAAGAGCCATCGACTATATCAGACAGATGATATTAAACAGCGGCCAGCTCGCTGAATACGGCGTCACAGGCGTCGGCCAGTTCACGCTGGCCGGGGTGACGCACCTTGAGGCGCACACCTTCGACACCTTCAACGGACAGGACCACAGCCGCCCGTTTTGGCGCGGCGAGAACAACTGCATCGACAAGATTAACGCCAGAGGAAACTTCACCGTGACGCTGGCGCCGGAGCTGGGCGGAGAAACCGTGGGCGTCAATGACGTGGAAATTGAGATGCGAAATTTGAACGGTTCGAACAACACCACGGCCTACAAAGCTTTCAGCTCAACGCGGCTGGG
>CAZNVX010000134.1:0-7743 GCA_964576225.1 uncultured Christensenellaceae bacterium | reverse complement strand
GACAGTCAAGGGCATTCCGCGCATCTCCTCCATGATCAGCAAGGTGGGGATGACGGTGAGAGGCGCGCTTGGAGAGGGCAGCGCGGCGTCGGGCGCGTTTTATCAGCTATCAAACCAGGTAACGCTGGGCGTCACCGAAAAAGAGATACTGATCCGGCTGCTTTCAATCACCGGTAAAGTCATCGATTTTGAGAGAAACGCAAGAAAAGAGTTGTACGCCAGTATGGGCGCAGCGCTGGAGGACAAAGTGTGGCGCGCCATCGGTGTGCTCAAATACGCCCGGCGCATGAGCGATGTTGAAGCGCAGAAGCTGATATCCGACGTGGCGTTCGGCGTGTCGCTGGGCATCGTGCCGGATAAGACAAGCAGTCAGCTGTATCGAATCATGATGAATACAAGGCCCGCAATTATGGCGCAGAATAATGATATGCTGCAGCCGCAGGACAGAGACATTGCGCGGGCCGAGATGTTAAGACAGGTTTTCAGTTAAGCCTGGAAAGGAGCCATAAATGGATTTTTTTGCAAAGTTTACAGAGGGCGCTAAAAATGCGCTCAAGCATGCCGAGAAAAAGGCGCGTGAGCTGGGGCACAATTATGTGGGAACCGAGCATCTGCTGCTGGGTCTGATTTGCGAGAAGGAAGGCGCGGCAGCCAACCTGCTGGGTCTGTCAGGCGTTTCGGAAGAAGCGGTTACGCAAAATGTACTCAACCTGATCGGTAAAGGCGATTTTGTTTTTACGCAGGGCTTTGGGTATACGCCGCGTTCTAAAAAAATATTGGAGCTGTCCGTCACTTTCTCAAAACAAATGGGACAAAGCTACGTGGGGACAGAGCACATTTTGATGGCGCTGATACGGGAGAAGGAGGGCGTGGCGTTTAAAATTCTGACCGATCTTGGGACGGATCTGAAAGAGCTGGAAAGCGGTATTCACAATGTCACAGGTGAAAACCCGATATCCAGTGAAAAGGGTCAGAAAAAGGAGGCGCAGACCCCCAAGCTTGATAAGTTCGGACGCGATTTGACGCAAGCGGCGCGCGACGGCGAGCTGGATCCGGTGATCGGACGTGCGCAGGAGATTGAACGCATCACGCAGATACTCTCGCGGCGCACCAAGAACAACCCGGTGCTGGTGGGTGAGCCTGGCGTCGGCAAATCGGCCATTGCCGAGGGCCTGGCTCAGCGCATCGCGGACGGCAACGTGCCTGAGTTGCTGCGTGACAAGCGGGTGATTTCGCTGGATCTTGCCGGAATGATTGCCGGTACGAAATACCGCGGGGAATTTGAAGACAGGCTCAAGGACGCGCTCAAAGAGCTCAAGTCGTCGGGCAAGGTGATTCTCTTCATCGATGAGATCCACACTATTGTAGGCGCGGGCGCCGCCGAGGGCGCGATGGATGCGGCCAGCATATTAAAACCGGCGTTGGCGCGCGGCGAGATTCAGGTGGTGGGCGCCACCACGTTCGACGAATACCGCAAGCACATCGAAAAGGACGCGGCGCTGGAACGGCGTTTTCAGCCGGTGACAGTGGGAGAACCCACAAAAGACGAAACCATCGAGATACTGAAAGGCTTGAGAGACAGGTATGAGGCCCATCATAAGGTCAAGATTACCGATGAGGCATTAAAAGCCGCTGTCGATCTTTCTGATCGCTATCTGATGGACCGGTTCCTGCCCGATAAAGCGATTGACCTGATGGATGAAGCGGCCTCCAAGGTGCGGCTCAGCCTTTACACGGCGCCGCCCGACATCAAGGAGCTTGAGGAAAAGCAGGAGCAGCTGCGCAAAGAAAAGGATCAGGCCATCACGCACCAGAACTTTGAGAAAGCGGCGGAACTGCGCGATGAAGAAAAACGCATAGAAAAGCAGATCGCGCAGCTCAAGAATCAATGGGAGAAAGACACAAGCACACGCGAGGGCGAGGTAACCGACACAGAGATCGCCCAGATCGTATCGAGCTGGACGCATATTCCGGTTGTCAAGCTGACAGATGATGAGGCGAAACGGCTGCTTGGGCTGGAATCGGCGCTGCACAACCGCGTGATCGGTCAGGACGAGGCGTGCGTGGCCGTATCCAAGGCCATACGACGGTCGCGCGCGGGCTTAAAAGACCCCAAAAGACCTGTGGGTTCGTTTATATTCCTAGGGCCCACCGGCGTCGGCAAGACGGAATTATCGCGTGCTTTGGCCGAGACGCTGTTTGGAGATGAGGACGCCCTGATACGGCTGGATATGTCGGAATACATGGAAAAACACGCGGTATCCAAGCTGATCGGATCGCCCCCGGGCTATGTGGGGTTTGACGAAGGCGGCCAGCTGACCGAGAAGATTCGGCGTCACCCGTATTCTGCGCTGCTACTTGACGAGATAGAGAAAGCCCACCCGGATGTGTTCAACATCCTCCTGCAGATACTTGAGGACGGGCGTCTGACTGATTCGAAGGGACGTGTGGTGGACTTTAAAAATTGCGTTATTATCATGACCTCCAATTTAGGTGCGACAAACATTGACGCCAAGAAAATCGGCTTCGCGGTGCCCGAAGGAGACCGCGGTTATGAAAAGATGAAGCAGGGTATATTGGAGGAGCTGAAAAAAGCGTTCCGCCCTGAGTTTATCAACCGTCTGGATGACATCATCGTGTTCCATAAGCTGAGCGAAGCGCATACGCGTGAGATTGTCAAGCTGATGCTTGGGAATGTGATCAGACGGCTTGACGAGCGTGGCATATATCTGACGTATGCCGACGACACGGTGGATTACCTCGCAAAAGAAGGCTTCGATGAAAACTACGGCGCGCGTCCTTTAAGGCGCATGGTGCAGCAGATCGTGGAGGATAAGCTTTCAGAACAAATTCTTGAGGGAAAAATCAGCATTGGCGACAGTGTGAAAATGTTTATGAAGGATGGGATACCGGCTTTCGAGAAACAGGCATAGGAGAAAGCAAGAAAACGGCGGCTCGAAGCCGCCGTTTTTGCGTACCCTTTAAACAGCGTATTACGGCTTTGATGATATAGGAACGCTGACTGTGGCCAATCCTTGAGCCTGCTTGTCTGCTCTTTAAGCGGATGGCGGCTTTCCTAAAGTATTTGTAAATTGGACGCATCTGATATAGAATCGGGGTATCGATTTTGATGCGTGGGGTTAAGGCCGTGTACATTTTTAAATACATTGAGTTAATTGGCGTCGCGGCATTTGCGGTTTCCGGCGCCACCACAGCGATCCGCAAGAAAATGGACGTGTTTGGCGTTTTTTTTCTGGCTATGGTCACCGCGATCGGCGGCGGGGTGATTCGTGATGTCGTGATGGATACCGGTATCCCTGTGTTCTTTCAGCACTATGAGTATTCGCTGGTGATACTGGGAACGACCATATTTGTGATGTTGCTTAAAGGACGTGTGAAATGGAAAAAGATTGTGTTTCTATTTGACGCGGCGGGTCTTGGGGTGTTTTCGGTGTTTGCAGGTGTGAAAGCGCTTGAGCTGGGTTATAATTTTTTAAGTTTCTTGTTTGTATGCCTGATCACCGGGGTTGGCGGGGGGCTGTTAAGGGACATTATCGCACGTGAAATACCTGTGGTGCTAAAAAAGGAAATCTATGCGACAGCCGCAATTCTCGGAGGAATCCTGCTGTGGTTTTTGGATCCGCTGATCGGCCGGCAATTGAGCGCCTGCATTGCGGTGGGCATGACGATGCTCATCCGGATAGTCTGCAATTGGCTCAGAATGAATCTTCCATCTGCCCGTGAAGAAGCGGCAGAAGAGCTTGCTGACTGACGGAGATTCGATTCGGCTTGGTTGACACGCTCAGATATGCTGTGTTAGTATACTGTGTATATTTATTCAAAAGGGGCGGACGATGAAGCATTGGGGACAGTTGGATATCAATGATAAAGGGCATCTTATGCTGGGCGGCTGTGATGCGCTGGAGCTTGCGGCGGCGTTTGGTACGCCGCTTTACGTGATGGAGGAAGATACGATCCGCAGGGTATGCCGCAGCTACACGCAGGCGTTGAACGGGTATAAGGGCGGCGGTCTTGTGCTGTTTGCCGGCAAGGCGTTTATGACAACCGCCATGTGTAAAATTGTGCAAAGCGAGGGCATGGGTCTCGATGTCGTATCCGGGGGCGAGCTGTACGTGGCGATGAACGCGCGTTTTGATTTGAATAAGGTTTATTTGCATGGCAACAACAAGACGCCGGAGGACCTGCGCATGGCGGTTGAGGCAGGCATTGGCCGTGTTGTGATCGACAGCAGCAGCGAAATCAGCTTGCTGGCCGGAATAGCAGCCGAGCTGGGGCGGGTGCAGAATGTGTCTGTGCGCATCAAGCCGGGTATTGAAGCGCATACACATGAATACATCAAAACCGGGCAGGTGGATTCAAAGTTCGGTTTTGGTATTGCAGACGGGCTGGGCATGCAGGCTGTTCGCGATATACTCGCGCAGCCGAGCCTGAATCTTGTGGGTATGCACTGCCATATCGGCTCACAGATATTCGAACTGCAGCCTTTCCGCGAAACAGTGGATGTGATGTTCGACTTTATGCAGGATGTGAAGACCCAGACAGGTTTTGCTTTCAAGGAGATCAATTTCGGCGGCGGGTTTGGCATTCATTATACTCCCGGCGACAAACCGCTGCAGCCGCATGAATATGTTCAGACGATGCTGGATGAGTTAACCTCGCTTTGTGAAGAGCGGCAGATCGATATGCCCGCGTTTGTCATAGAGCCGGGACGCTCCATCGTGGGTGAAGCAGGCACCACGCTCTACACCGTTGGCGATATCAAGACGATTCCCGATGTGCGGACCTATGTCAGTGTGGACGGCAGCATGGCGGACAACCCTCGCCCGGCGCTTTATCAGGCGGTATACACCTGTGCGCTGGCGGGCAGGATGAATGATCCGGAGGAGACGGTGGTGTCCATAGCGGGGCGCACATGTGAAAGCGGAGATATGCTGATATGGAACGCAAGCTTGCCAAAAGTGCAGACGGGTGATGTGCTGGCCGTTTTTTCTACCGGGGCCTATCATTATTCCATGGCGAGCAATTACAACAAACTTCCGCATCCGGCGGTCGTTCTGGTCAAAGACGGACGTGCGGAGCTTATGGTGAGGCGGCAGTCTTATGACGACCTGATACGAAACGACAACGTGCCAAGCTGGCTGTAAATAAAAGCATCCACTGAGACGGGAATACCCAGCCCGTCTCTTTTTTTCGTCCTGCTTTAGGTATGAGAACGAAGCTATGTTCATATATATCTAGTGTTAAAGCAATCTATTGATGGAGGGTGCGCCATGCAAAGCTATAATCTTTATAAAGATATTTCAGAAAGGACAGGGGGGGACATTTACATTGGCGTCGTGGGGCCGGTCAGAACAGGCAAATCGACGTTTATCAAGCGTTTTATGGATATGCTGGTGCTCCCGAACCTGGATGATACCCATGAGAAGGAACGTGTTGTGGATGAACTGCCGCAAAGCAGCGCCGGTAAAACCATAATGACGACGCAGCCCAAGTTTGTGCCCAATGAAGCCGTCAGGATTAAGATCAACGACGAGGCGGAAATGAATGTGCGGATGGTGGATTCTGTGGGTTATATGGTGGACGGCGCAATGGGCTATCTGGAAAACAACGTGCCGCGTATGGTCACGACACCATGGTTCGATTATGATATCCCCTTTGAAGAGGCCGCGGAAACGGGGACGCGAAAGGTCATCACCGATCACAGCACGATCGGCATCGTCATGACCACCGACGGCAGCATCACAGAAATACCGCGATCCAATTATGTGCAGGCTGAGGAGCGCGTTGTCCGGGAGCTATGGGAGCTTGGCAAGCCGTTCATCATCATACTCAATTCGGCTAACCCGAGAAATGATGACACCATAAGCCTGCGCAACGCGATGGAGGACAAATATCAGGTGCCGGTGCTTCTGATGGACATCATGCGCCTGAATGAAAACGACATCAACGCCATGCTGGAAAACCTGCTGTATGAGTTCCCGCTCAAGGAGATCAATATCGATATGCCCGGTTGGGCCCGGGCGCTTTCACCGGATCACTGGCTGATGAATGAAGTGATCTCCGGTATAACAGAGACGATTGACGGCCTTGAAAAGGTGCGCGATTACAACGGTCTCATCGAAACCATGAACTCTCTCGACGATGTCAGCGGCGCCTCGGTCAACCGAATCAAGCTTGGCGAGGGCAGCGTTCAGATGCGTCTTGAATTTCCCGAAGCGCTGTTTTACCGCATACTGGGTGACGAATGCGGCTACCCGATCGACAACGATTATCATTTGGTTTCTATTGTTAAAGATCTTGTGTCCGCTAAAAAACAATATGACCGCATAGCGGATGCCCTAAAGAGCGTTCGTGAAACAGGTTACGGGCTTGTGCCGCCGTCGGTGGAGGATATGTCGCTGGAGGAGCCGGAGATGGTTCGTCAGGGTGGCCGGTTCGGTGTGCGTCTGAAAGCGAGCGCACCATCGTTGCACCTGATCCGTGTTGATATCGAAACGGAGGTTTCGCCGATTGTGGGCTCTGAGAAGCAAAGCGAGGAACTGATCAAATATATGCTGACCGAATTCGAAAACGATCCGTCCAAGATATGGAGCACGGATATTTTCGGCAAATCGCTGCATGAATTGGTTAAAGAGGGGCTGTCGGGGAAACTGACGCATATGCCCGAGGATGCGCGCATGAAGATACAGGAAACGCTGCAGCGCATTATCAATGAAGGCAGCGGCGGGCTCATCTGCATACTGCTCTGAACGTAAGGAGCATCACCCCCGGGCTGGTCTCCGGGGGTTTTTGATTTTTATATCCAGCAAACGAATGCAGGCGGGGGTTGACAATTCAGCACGGTGATCATATAATGCAAATAGACCAAATGGTCTAGACTGACGGGTATAGAAATTGTTTTCAAGATCAAAGCGGCTTGAGATGCAAGCCGCAGCAAACCAAGGAGTTCGTTATGGATAAAAAGATATGTCTGATTACGGGCGCCAATGCCGGCATTGGCAAAGCTGCGGCTGTGCAGCTTGCAGCGCAAGGATGTCATGTCATTATGGCGTGCAGAGACAAGGGCAGAGGGCTTGAGGCTCTTGAGGAGGTCAGGAGAGACAGCAGAAGCGATTCGGTTGAGCTGATGTGTGTCGATATGTCGCTTCAATCGTCTATTCGCCAAATGGCAGACAGCTTCAAACATGACAGATTAGATATACTGATTAGCAACGCGGCTGCTTTCGACACTTCGCAAAAACAACCGACGAAGACGAAGGAGGGTATCGAAAGCATCTGGGCAACCAACCATGTGGGGCCTGTTTTGATGGTCAGTCTGTTATTGGGCAGACTCAGGAAAAGTGAGGAGGGCCGTATTCTGACTGTGGCTTCGCAGGGCCTGATGATGCATCCCTTTTTGCGGGTCGATTTGAATGACCCGGAATTTGAGACGAGAAGGTTCAGCGTCCCCAAGGCTTATTATCAGTCAAAGCTGGCTCAGGTGATGTATACCTACTGGCTGGCGGAGAATCTGAGCAACACAAGCATTTCGGCCAACTGCATCCGTGTGACCAATGTCAAGATTGATGTGGCAAGATACCCAAACATCTCCCGCATAGAGAAATGGGCCTATTCGATCAAAAGCAGGAAATCGATTACGCCGGAGCGAATGGCTCAAACGTACGCTCATCTGGCATTGTCCGGGGAAGTCAGCGGAGTGACCGGAAAATACTTTGATCATCA
>CAZNVX010000133.1:0-7766 GCA_964576225.1 uncultured Christensenellaceae bacterium | reverse complement strand
TACGTTGTATCTGTACATAAACGGAGAGATGTTAACGGCCGGGCAAATGAAATTCTTCATGCATAAGAGCTCGCTGACAGAGCTTCTTTACCGGCTGGAAAGCATAAAAGGCAGTCATTAATCTTTGTCTCTTCAGAGACAAAAAACAATATCAAGGAGGAAAAAAATGAAAAGGACGAAATCTTTGGTTGCTATCCTGACTGTTCTGCTCATCGTAGCCATATCTTTGGCAGCCTGCGCAGAACCGGCAGCTCCCGAAACCCCGGCAGCAACCGAAAAGCCGGCGGCTCTCGAAGCGCCGGAGGCGACCGAAAAGCCGGCCGAAGCCGAGCCGGCAGGCTTCAAGGGTGTGATTGCGAAGATACCAAATACCTTGAAGCATGACATTCACGGCAACGATGCGAAGTGGGCCAAGATCTATGCCGCCGAGAAGTACAACTACGATTATCAGACCATTGACCCCGATCAGGATCTGGCGAAGTCGGTTGCGGCGGTTGAGACGTTCATCAGCCAGGGCGTGGATGGCATCATCCTGCATCCTATCACTGAGGACGGCCAGAACGACGTCATCCAGGAAGCGCGTGACGCGGATATCCCGATCATGACCTACTGCGTTGGCACGACCGGCAAAAAGGTTCCCGCACTGCTGATTGACGAAGCGACGGTTGCGGAGCAGATGGGCGCCGACATGGCGAAGCAGTGGATCGAACTGTATCCGGATAAGCCGGTCAGGCTCGGATTTGTCAGCTGGACGAACATCTCGTTCTGCTTTGACAACAGAACCGGCCCGTTCCTCAAAGGCGTCAAGACTGTGGTAAGCGATCTGCCGTCCAAAGAAGAGAGCGGAGATCTGGTGTTCCAGAACAGCCTGGGAGAGGAACTCTACGGCGCGACGTACTGGGGACATGGCGGCGGCAATCTTGAGGTCGCGCAGCAGATAGCGGCGGCCGGTTTGCAGGCCTACCCGGAAGTTAACATCATTTACGGTGACAACATGCAGAACGGCCTTGGGACCCTTGCCGCTTATGAAGCCGCTGGCCGTGGCCTGGCGAAAGACGGCGTGCCGCTGACTGAAATCATTGCATCCACCGACGCGTCCTCGGCCGAGCTGATTAAGCTGGCAGACCCGACGACATCACTGAAGTATGCACTGGGCATGCAGCCGCAGACTTTTGCGTATGATCAGATCGATATGATTATGCTGCTGATCAACGGCGAGATTGACCCGGATACGTACATTGAAAAGTTCACGCCCGACTGTTACTTCAACTACTACAAGGACTCCATACAGGTTATGCAGGATTGGTTCAACACTCAGTATATGCCTGAGACAAAACTTGATCTTGCAGCGGAAATTGCAAAATAGTGATGGTGCGACCCGTTCTTCGGACTCCAATCTTAAGAACGGGTCGCCGTTCTACAATAATAAATTTCGACAATTTATTATTGTTAAAGAGTAGCTTAGCACGAAAGGAAGGTAAAGTAAAGCCTGCGAATAATATTTGGATGGCGAAAACAGTATAGATTCACTGACGGGTACGCGGAGAGAAAAATACGCCGTTCCTGAACACGAAAAAAATTCTGTCGCTGACAGATTGAAAATAGATTACAGGAGGAAAGGAAGGCTGATTCATGAACAACAGTCATGTAATCGAGATTAAGCATATTACAAAGCAGTTTGCCGGAGTGAAGGCGCTTGACGATGTGTCTTTCAACATCGAGAGGGGATCTTGCCATTGTCTTGTGGGGGAGAACGGAGCGGGGAAATCGACACTGATTAAGATTTTGACAGGGGCAATAAAGAGAACCTCGGGTCAAGTGGTATATAAAGAGAAAAACTGGGATCCCGCCAATACACGTGAGGCCATGAGGTCCGGCATCGGCTGTTTGTTTCAGGAGCTCAACGTTGTTGAACAGTTGAGAGTTGAGGACTACATATGCTTAGGGCTTGAGAAAACGAAGTTCGGTGTTATACGTAAGCGTTCAAATGGCAAGGTTTTTGAAATGCTGGCGAGAATGGACAAATCGATACACCCCAAGCAAATGATTGAGGAACTAAGTGTCGCCAAGCGCCAGGTTGTGGAGATTGCCAAAGCGTTGGCAATGGATTCGGATGTCATCATAATGGATGAACCGACAGCGCCGCTTTCCGGCGAGGAGGCAAGCCACCTTTTTGAAATCATCAGCGATTTGAAAACGCAAGGGATCACCATTATTTATATTTCGCACCGGCTTGAAGAGGTGATGGAGCTGGCCGACTATATCACTGTGCTGCGCGATGGCAAGCATATCGGCACCAAGCTTAGAAGTGAAGTGAAAAATCGTCAGGAACTGATAAAAATGATGATTGGCAGATCCATTTTGGAAGATTATTTACCGAATGCCGTTGATAAAAGCTGCAAGCTCATTGAAGCAAAAGGAATTTCAAACAACAAGCTAAAGGATATCACGTTTGATCTGTATCAGGGTGAAATACTGGGGTTTTACGGCTTGATTGGAGCGGGAAAAACAGAAATAGTCCGTGCCATCTATGGCCTTGATACCTTCGACGGTGAATTGATTGTGGGCGGGCAAAAGGTGACGGCCGGAAACCCGAACAAATCCCTAAAGAACGGCGTTGCGATTATTCCGGAGGAAAGGCGCACGCAGGGCATATGTACGTCGCTGAGCATTGCGGCGAATATGCCGATGATGAATTATAAGACAGTATCAAAAAACGGGATACTCAGCAACATCAAACAAAAGAAACTGGCTTTAAAATACATTGAGAAAATAGGTATCTCCTGTCGGAATGAAAACCAGACGGTGGCGTATCTTTCCGGCGGCAATCAGCAAAAGGTGATTGTGGGCAAATGCCTCAATGTGTCGCCTAAGGTGTTGCTGCTGGATGAACCGACCCGCGGCATAGACGTGGGTGCTAAGCAGGAGATATACCACATCATCCGCGAGCTGGTTCGGGAAGGGTGCTCGGCTATCATATTCTCGAGCGAGCTTCCGGAGATTTTCTGTTTGTGCGACAGAATCGGGCTGCTGTATGAAGGGGAATTAAGGGGGCTCATTGATAACGATGACAGGATCGATTCCCATGAGATCATGCACATCGTGACGGGGGGTGCAGTATGAGCGAGAATGCGAAAAAAATATTTAATCTCAAGCTGTCCGCAAACGGTGTCCAGAACCTGGCGATGTTTGGGATATTGGTGCTGATATGGATTATCGGGACCATTCTGTTCCCTAAGATTTTTATTACTTGGGACAATATAAGAAACATTCTGGTTGCCTCAACAAGCGTCATTATTACCGCGTCCGCCGTCACACTTGTATTGATATCCGGGAATCTTGACCTGTCTGTGGCGGGTGTCGGCGCTATGTGCGGCGTGTTGTTCGGTTTGTTTACAATCGCCGGCATACCTGTATGGCTGTCGGTTGTATTGGCGATATTATGCGGCGCGGTGAGTGGTTTTCTGAACGGATACATTATATCCAGGTTCAAACAGCCGTCATTTATTATTTCGCTTGTGTTCAGGTACTTTACCAGCGGTATCGCGCTGATTGCCTCAAACGGTCAAAGCATTGCCACGGGGATGCCGGGCAATGTCAAGAACATTGCCCAAACGGTTTCGGGCGTCCCATTGCCGATTATATATGCGGCGGTTATATCATTGATTTTTCTGTTCATACAAAACAAAACGGTTTATGCGAGCCAGACATATGCGATCGGCGCCAATATCAAGACGTCGCGGTTCTCCGGAATCAATACCGTCAAGATCATCACCACATCTTTTGTGCTTTCGGGCACACTGGCGGCGTTTACGGGCATCATCATTGTATCGCGCTTCTCGGTGGCGGATTGCAGCATGCTGCCGGGTCTGGAAACAGACTGCATTATTGCGGCAGTTCTCGGCGGAACGGACATCAACGGCGGCAGGGGAACTGTGCTTGGCATGATCTTCGGGGCATTGGTATTGTTTACGATAACTCAGATCATGGCGATGCTGAATGTCGCTATTTACGATCAGCAGATCGTTAAAGGCCTGGTGCTGATACTTGCGATATTGATCAATAATACGATTCGCAAAAAGATCAAGGTTTGACATGGGGGAAAAGAAAATGGAAAACAAAATGAAGAACAATCTAAACAGCACTTCGAGATACAATATATTCCTGCTGATTGTTATCGGCGCGTTTATGGTGTTGTTTTCTATGATGAATCCCAAGTTTATAGCGACATATAACATGATGCTGCTTTTCCGCCAGAACCTGCCGAATATGATCATTGCATGCGCCATGATGCTTGTGATAACAAGCGGCGCCATTGATCTTTCGGTGGGCGGTGTGATGGCTCTGTCGGCCATCACATATGCGGCCCTTTGCGTGGAGGGCGTGGATCCCTGGCTGGCAATCGTTGTTGTTGCGTTTATGGGGGTTTTGATTGGCACCATAAATACGCTTGTTATTGAGAAGCTTGGTATACCGGCTTTTATGGCAACGATAGCGGGCTGGCTCATCTATGGGGGATTGGCATTTACGGTGTGCGGCGGGCCGAATCCTATATCAAAACCTGAGATGCAGGTGATTACAGTGCTGGATAAGACAAAGATATTTGATACTGTGCCGCTTGCGGTACCCATCGTGCTGGTGACAGTGGTGCTGTTTCTGTTCCTCGAGAGAAAGACGATACTGGGCAAGTACGCTATCGCTATCGGTGGAAACATTAACGCAGCTTATTATTCAGGAATCAATGTATTCAGGATGAGGCTGATATTCTTCGTGCTGTGCTCTTTAATGGCAGCATTATCGGGCGTGTGGCAGGTGGCCCGGCTTTCAACCGCTGATCCAAGGTGTATCGGGCTGGGGGTCGAGTTTGCGGTGCTGTCTGCCTGTATAGTGGGCGGCACGAATATCAAGGGCGGCCAGGGCAGTGTGATCGGTGCCGTGCTGGGTGTGTTTTTGCTCGCGATTCTGCCCAACGGAATACAAATGATGAAAAGCTCGCTTCCGGTGTGGTTACAATGGCTCAAGTCGCCGTTTTTACCACAGCCCCTCACCGGCGTGGTGCTGCTGATCGTGGTGTTTATCAACTATATGCTGGGCCGGAAAAGGAACTATGAATAAGATGACGGCAAAAATATGGGTCTGCTTAATGAGTAACAAGCATGCTTATATATGCTAAAGCGCGATATTCTGTTTGCCCGGACAGCATAATTGCGGTATAGTTTGCTTGCGTTATCAAAAAGAATCAATATAATAATAGCTTGAAGATACTAAAGAGCAAAAAGACATAAGAACGGAGCTTTTATGCAGGCATTTGGCATACACATACCGACGCAGGTGATAATAGGACGGGGCACGCTCGACAAGCTGGGCGAGGTAGCCCCTCAGTACGGAAGGAGAGCGCTGCTGCTGACCACCGGCGAGGATTTGAAAAAGGTGGGGACGCTGGATCGTGCTTTGAATTATCTGAATGAGGCGCGGGTTCAGGTGGTGGTGGACAACTCCATTGAACCGAATCCCAAAACATATAACATCGATAACGCAGTTAAAATAATGCTGCGTGAAGGGTGCGATTTTGTTATCGGGCTGGGTGGCGGCAGTTCGATGGATGCGGCCAAGGCGGTTGCGCTGGTCGCGAAAAACGGCGGCTCCATCAGCGACTATATACTGGACGGCAAAAAGGCGAAAAAGTCATTGGAGGATACTTTCCCGACGGTCTGCGTCACGACCACTGCGGGAACGGGCTCGGAGGTGACCAACATCGCCGTGATAACCGACCCGGTGACCAAGGAGAAGCCGGGTTTTGGGCATTATTGCATGTATCCCAATGTGTCGATCGTGGATCCCGATCTGACGGTGACGCTTCCGATAGGCGTGACAGCCGGTACGGGCGTGGATGTATTCTATCATGCCATGGAGTCATACCTTGCGACCATTGCGACGCCTTTTACGGATTTGTGCGCGCTGGAGGCAATGAAGCTTTCCAAAGCCAATTTGCACAGGGTTTATAAGGATGCCTATGACATTGAAGCCAGATCGAAGATGGCTTGGGCAAACACGTTGGCGGGTCTTTGCATCACCTCATCCTCAACGGTTGCCATTCATGCAATCGGGCACTGTGTCAGCGGCATTACCGATGTGTCACACGCGTGGGGGCTCTCTACAGTGGCGAAAGCCTATCTGGATTACTCCTATGACGCAGATATTGAAAGATACGCAACGGTGTCAAGGATACTGGGGGCGCCCGAATACATGCCTGATAAAGAGGCTGCCAAACGGTGCGGGGAGTTTTTCTTGAGCTTTCTTAATGATTTTAATATGCCGACAAGTCTTTCGGAAGTTGGTCTTGGGGAAAAAGATATTGACAAGATCGCTGCGGACACTTTGCATGCGATGAATCTGGCTCTGAGCATGAGTCTGAAAAAGACGTCAGTACTGGATGTCAAGAATCTTCTGATAAACTCACTGTAAGCGCTGCGCGAAGATTGCCGGCGCTGCTTGCTGCAGCATGTTAACACTCTTTTTTAACCTGGGGATCATTGACGGAGGCAGCGTGAATGCGCCTGGCTCTTGTGGCCTAGTCGGAAAAATCCACCATGGCCTTGGCGGTGCCTTCGTCCGTTATCAGTATGTGATAATATCCGCCGCGGGCTGCGCCAATGAGCGCCTTGACCCTGTCCTGGCCTGAAGCCATTGCCACAATGGTGGGCGTATTCTTGAGCACCTCCAGCGGGATGGAGATGGTTTTATCGTAAAGACCCTGCACACACACGTTGCCGTCAATATCAAAAAAACGCGCGCAGATGTTGCCCACCGCATGTTCTTCCTGAATCTCTTTAATATAATCCTTGGAGACGCTGACGGTCATGAGCGCTGTGGACGATGAATCCCCCCCGCCGACACCGACCAGCGCGATGTCAAGGGCGCGCATCTTGTTCATCACCCGTTTGAGGGATTTATCCTCCATCAACGCGTCGTACAGCACAGGGTCGCTCGCGAAGATGGGGGCATATATATTATGGATTGAGCTGTTGTAGTAGAGCTTCGCAATCCGCTCGTTTAGAAGATTGGCGTTAATCTGAAAATCCAGGTTTCCCGAGCCGCCGAGCAGCGTGACAAACTCGGCGTTGGTGATGCTTTTCACGGGCGTCATGTAGTTGGCCATATTCTCGAGGATGCGGCTCCACCCCACGCCGATGCACATGCCGCTTCGTATGATGCTGTTAAAATAAGCGGCTGCGGCTTTGCTGATACGCTCTTTGATCACGGCGCTGTCGTCGATAAAGCTGTCCACCAGCTTCGCGTCCCGCAGCCCGAACTTGCTGCAAAGCTGGCGCTCAAGCTTGATCAGATTGGAATAGTTCCGGTAATCGTTGATCTCTATCTTGACCATGCCCTCCTGACGGGCTTCCTTGAGCAGCTTGTTAAGAGTCGGCCGGGAAATGTTAAGCTGGCTGGCGACCTGCTTTTGAGACAGGTTATCGTAATAATACAAATGGGCCGCCTTCAATTTGGCGTAATATCTTTCTTCTGAGGTCATGAGAGAACACCATCCTTCGTTTTCATTTTATTTGACCAGAAATAGAATGTCAATTATCATTTGTAAATGGACTTATTGTTTTTAAAATGGGCATAAGCTTAAGGCAAAGCGATTAGAGCGCGTTGAGAATGCTGTGGGCCAGGTTTTCGTCCACGATCAGTACGTCGAGGTAACCGCCGCGAAGGCTGCCCAGCGCCGCTTCTGTTTTCTCAAACCCGGCAGCGACGCCAAC
>CAZNVX010000132.1:0-7768 GCA_964576225.1 uncultured Christensenellaceae bacterium | reverse complement strand
GCGCGCTGTACCGCATATACGGCTTTCTGGGGTATAAGCCGGTGGGCATCAACCACCTGGGGGACTGGGGCACGCAGTTCGGCAAGCTGATCGTGGCGTACAAGCTGTGGGGCCGCAAAGAGGACATCGAGGCGCGGTCCATCGACGCGATGCTCGAGCTCTACGTGAAATTCCATGATGAGGCCGAGAAGGACCCGTCGCTGGACGAGCAGGCGCGCGCGTGGTTTAAGAGAATTGAGGACGGTGATGAAGAGGCGCTGTCGGTTTTCGGATGGTTTAAGGAACTGACACTCAAAGAGGTCGGCAAGATATACGCGCTGCTGGGGGTGCATTTTGACAGCTACGCCGGCGAGAGCTTCTACAACGACAAGATGCAGCCCGTGATCGATGAGCTCAAGGAGAAAAACCTGCTTGAGTTTTCGGACGGCGCGTACGTGGTGCGCCTTGGAGACGAGCTGCCGCCCTGCATTGTGCTCAAATCCGACGGGGCGACGCTGTATTCCACGCGTGACCTGGCGGCGGCATTCTACCGCAAACAGACGTATGATTTCCACAAGTGCCTGTACGTGGTGGCTTACCAGCAGAACCTGCATTTTAAGCAGTGGTTCAAGGTGGTGGAGCTGATGGGGCATGAATGGGCGAAGGATTTAGAGCATGTTGCTTTTGGCATGGTGTCGCTGGAGGACGGAACGCTGTCGACCCGCAAGGGCAAGGTGGTGCTGCTGGCCGACGTGCTGCAAAAGGCTGTGGAAAAGACGCGGGGAATCATCGAGGAGAAGTCGCCAAACCTTGAAAACAAGGAAGAGGTTGCCGGGGTGGTGGGCATCGGCGCGGTGGTGTTTGACACGCTGTCGTCCGCGCGCATCAAGGACATCACATTCTCGTTCGACCGGGTGCTCAACTTTGACGGTGAGACGGGGCCGTATGTGCAGTACACGCACGCGCGGTGCGCCAGCCTGCTGCGGCGGGCTGAGTGTGACTGGCAGGCGGCGCAGAAGGATTACACGGCGCTGAATAACGCCGAAGCGTTTGCGGCGGCCAAACTGGTGCACGCGTTTCCCGATGCGGTGGCGCGGGCGTGCGAGAAGAACGAGCCGTATCTGATCACGCGGCACGTGATTGAGCTGGCGAAGGCGATGAACCGCTTCTATTACGAGCACCGCATCATCGACGGGGACGCGGCCAAGACCGCGGCGCGGCTTGAGCTGGCGGCATGTGTCAAGCGGGTGATTAAAACGGGGCTGGCGTTGATCGGCGTCGGCGCGCCCGAGAAAATGTAACGGCAAATCCGCTTACGAGCGTTTTTCATATATCTTAACTCGGCTCGGCATGGCAACAACGCGGCCATGCCATAATACAGGCATAAGGGTTTATTGCATGCGTCATCATGCATTGGCTTTTTGTGCGCGGATAAAACGGAGAGATAATATGGAAAAACGCGAACGTTTGAGCTTTTGGGCTTTTATAAAAAAACACAGCAGGCGCTATTTCATCGATGCGCTGGGCGCGATGGCGCTGGGTCTTTTTGCGTCGCTGATTATCGGTCTGATCATGACACAGATCATCAACCTGGTCTGGCCGCAGATTGCCGCGCCGGTGACGCTGGAGCGTTTCGGAGAAGCTGTCGGGCTGCTCACGTCCGGGCAGGCCCGCGGCTTAGAGTTTATTGAAGTGTTCAAGTATCTGATCGGATCGTCGTCGCCTGTGGTGGGCGCGGCCATCGGCGTGGCGGTGGCATGGGGACTTAAAGCGAAGCCGCTCGCAATGTTCTCGTCCGGTGTGACGGGCGCATTCGGCTACATGCTGGGCGGGCCGGTGGGCTGTTTTATCGCGGCCCTGGCAGGGGCTGAGTTCGGACGCCTGACAGCCGGGCGTACAAAGATCGATATCATACTCACCCCCATTGTGACCATCACGGCGGGCTGCATGGCCGGCTGGCTGGTGGGGCCGGCGGTGAGCGCATTTATGACATCGCTGGGGCAGCTGATTATGCTGGCCACAGAGCTGCAGCCGTTCTTTATGGGCATCGCGGTGGCTGTGATTGTGGGCATGATTTTAACGGCGCCCATTTCCAGCGCGGCGCTGTGCATCATGCTGGGTCTTTCCGGACTGGCGGCGGGCGCGGCCACGGTGGGCTGCAGCGCCCAGATGGTGGGTTTTGCGGTGGCCAGCTTCCGTGAGAACCGCTGGGGCGGTCTTTTCGCGCAGGGTCTTGGCACATCGATGCTGCAGGTACCCAACATTGTGCGGCATCCGCAGATCTGGATACCGCCCACGCTGGCGGGCGCGATTCTGGGGCCGGTGTCCACGCTGGTGTTTGGCATGACCAACGTTCCGCTGGGCGCGGGCATGGGCACATCCGGTCTGGTCGGGCAGGTGGGCACGTTTACCGCGATGGCAGGGGTCTATGATTTTTGGACGCTGCTGGCCATTGTCGCCGGTCTGCACTTTATACTGCCCGCGGGTTTGACGCTGCTGTTCTCCGAGCTGATGCGCAAGAGGGGATGGATTAAGCCGGGCGACATGCTGCTGCCGTCTTAGCGCGGGTGCAGCATATAAAACGAGCACGTGGGGGATGGCCTTTTGGGCTGTCCCTTTCTCTTTCTGTAGCTTGGAGATCCCGGGAAGGCGGGCTGTATGGGGACAAGTCGCAGCGCGGGGCATCTCTGAAGCGGGGGAAGTTGCGTAAAAAAGTTGCCCCCTCTGGCAAATTGTGCGATAATACACCTTAGATAAACAGGTAAGGACAAGGAAGCATATGCTGGACATCAAAAGGATACGGACCAACCCGTCACAGGTCAGGGAAGGCCTTAATAGCCGCGGCGTGACCGGTGTGGTGGAAAAGGTGACCGCGCTGGATGGGCAGCGCCGGGAGCTGATCATGAAGACGGAGGCGCTGAAAGCACAGCGCAACGAGGCCTCACGCAGGATACCCGCGATGAAAAAAGCCGGGCAGGACGCCACAGCGCTGCTTGAGGAAATGAAGCAGGTTGCCGACGAGGTGAAGGGCATTGATGCGGCGCTGGCTGTGATAGACAGCGAGATTGCCGATATACTGCTTGCGACGCCAAATATACCGCTTGAGGACGTGCCGGCGGGGGCGGGCGACGCCGATAACGTGGAGATACGGCGCTGGGGCGAGCCGCGCCGGTTTGACTATGAACCGCAGGCGCACTGGGACATCGGAACGGCGCTGGGAATACTTGATTTTGAGACGGCGGCGGCGGTGACCGGCGCGCGCTTCGTGTTTTACAAGGGGCTGGGGAGCCGTCTTGAGCGGTCTCTGATCAGCCTGATGCTGGATCTGCATACTCTGGAGGGGCCGTATACCGAGGTGTTTCCGCCGTTCATGGTGAACCGCGCATCCATGCAGGGCACGGGTCAGCTGCCCAAGTTTGAGGATGACGCGTTTGCGGTGAGGAACATGGATTACTTCCTGATCCCGACAGCCGAGGTGCCGGTGACCAACATGTACCGCGAAAGCATCATGGAAAAGCTGCCGGTGTATCACACGGCATACAGCGCGTGCTTCCGCGCGGAAGCCGGCAGCGCGGGGCGCGATACGCGCGGGCTGATCCGCCAGCATCAGTTCAACAAGGTGGAGCTGGTCAAGTTTGTCAGGCCGGAGGACTCCGCCGCGGAGCTGGAGGCGCTGACGGCGGATGCCGAAAAAGTGCTGCAGCGGCTGGGCCTGCCTTACCGCGTGATGCAGCTGTGCACAGGCGATCTTGGGTTTTCGTCCGCGAAGACGTATGACCTTGAGGTGTGGATGCCAAGCTATGGCCGGTATGTGGAGATATCGTCCTGCTCCAACTTTCTTGACTTTCAGGCGCGGCGGGCGAACATTAAATACCGCACGGAGCCGGGCAGGAAACCGGAGTACGTGCATACGCTGAACGGCAGCGGCGTGGCGGTGGGCCGGACGGTGGCCGCGATATTGGAGAACTGCCAGCGCCCTGACGGCAGTGTGGATATGCCCGAAGCGCTGCGCCCCTATATGAAAACCGACGTGATCAGATAGAGAATACGGAATATTGACATTGACCGGAGGAGACCATGATCATTTGTGAGGAATGCGGTGCGCGCAACCGGAATGGCGCTTATGTATGCGCACAATGCGGCGCCGGCTTGCTGCATCTGGAAGCGACGGAAGACAGCGACGCGGCTTCAATGAAGCCGAGAGCGGGGCTGTTTGGGCGCAAAGCCCGTCCTGCCGACGACGCCTTGCTCCAATTTGAGGACGAAGAGGCGGAAGAAGCGCTTCGGCGCGGGGAAGAGGACTTAGAGCCGATCAGCGAAGATGAGAACGCGGAGCCGGGCAAGTCAAAAAGGCCGTTGTTTGGGAGAAAAGCAAAGCCGGAAGGAGCCGCGACGGGCGGCGGCACGGAACACGAGCCGGAGCAGGAAGGCGAACCTGAAGAGAATGGGCCCGGGCAGACAACACCGATGGCTGGTGAGGCCGCGGGCAGCCAATGGGTACCTGATCAAGAACCGGAGCCCCTCAGTCTGACTGAAAATGAGCCTGAAAGCAACACGGAGACTGATGCCGTGCATGACGCGCCTGGGGATGAGCCGCGGCGGCTTGAGCCGGAGGCTGACCAAACGCAAAATATGGCGTATGAAGCGCATGTGGAAGAAACGATTCGCAATGAGGACGGTTTGCCGGAGGATGAAGAAGCCCCGGCGAGCATCACCATTGACATGGATACAGCGGTGTTCGATGCCGACAGCGATGTGGAATACGAAGATGAAGACGATGATGATGCCGAATACGAATACGACGACGATGAGGAATACGACGTCGAAGACATTGAGGGCAATGATAAGGGAACAGAAGAATCAGACGGCAGGATTGACTACAAGACGGCCTATCAGACCCGCAGGCGCGACAGCGACAGAATGACGCGCGGCATGATTGCCGCCATCATCACGGTGTCGTCACTGCTGGTGGTCACGCTGGTGGTGCTGGGTGTTTTGCTGATCAGCAGAAACAACCGCAGCTCACCGGTGATCGCCACCATGGCGCCCGTGGAGACTGCGGTGGAACCGAGCCCCACGGCGGCAGAGATGCCTGTCCCCACGATGACACAGACGCCCGAGGATGACTTGAGCTCGGTATTTGAACAGCCGGATGATATGCTGATCAATGAGCCTTAGTTTATAAACAAGCAAACAGGAACCCTGTCACGGTTCCTGTTTTAATATCACGATGAATGTTTAGTTAAAAGTATTTGGCCGGATCCTTCCATTTGCCGTCTACCTTGAACTCAAAGTGCAGATGGCTGGGCAGATCAAGCTCTTTGGGCATCTCGCCGATTTTGCCGATCTCATCGCCGGCGTTCACTTTGTCACCTTCGGCGACCAGCAATTCACCAAGCCCGGCATAGATGGTCTCCGTTTTGTCGGAATGAGCGATGATGACCACGCCGCCGTCCGCTTCGTTGGTATAAGCCTGGGATACCGTACCGGCCATCGCTGCCATGACGGGGGTGCCTTTATCCGCTTTGATATCAATGCCGTTATGCGTGGCCCACACGTTCAGCGAAGCGAAGAACACCAGCTCGTCACCTGAGAAGGCATTGATAATCTGGCCGTCGACCGGCTTTTTGAGCTTTATGGAACTGCTGCCGTTGGAAGCGGGTTTGCCGGTTTCTTTGGGCGCTTCTGTGGGCGTTGGCGCGGGCGTGGGCGACGGAGTGAGACTGGGCCTGGGGGTAAGGGCGGCCAGCTCGTCTTCAAGCGATGGCGCATCTATGACAGATGCACCCGTGTCGTTATCACCTATCTGGGTTTGGCCGCCGTTATCCTTTGGCCATGCCAGTATGGCAGTGATACCGGCTGCGGCCACACACAAAAATATCAGCACATACAGACCCTGCTTTTGCACAAAGGTCTTGATGCTCTGGCGGTTTATTTTCTTGGCGATTTTTTCCTTGATGTTTTTTATATTCATTGTTTCACACCTCCACGCAATCATCTTTCCCCTTTTTGCAAAAAAACATACCATTTTCATGGCATGCAAAAAAACGAGCGACGGGTGCAAAACCCCATCACTGTCAATACGAAAGCAGTATAAAAAACGGAGGCAGGAGCTTTACCGAATGGTGACTCCTGAAAAATAATGCGTGAGTATATCCACGTAATCGGCGCCCTTTTTTGCCATCGCATTCGCGCCCGTTTGGCTCATGCCCACGCCGTGCCCGAAGCCCACTGTATGAAATGTGATGTGCGCCCCTGTTTGCTCAACGGTAAAATTGGCCGAGTTGAGAGAAAACACGCCGCGTATCTCGCGGCCGGTGAAGGCCTGGCTTCCCACCTCGATGCTTTCCACCCGGCCGCTGTCAAACCGCTTGACGGCGCCGATCAGCGGCACGCTATCAAAGCTGATGCCGGGAGAGAATTTGCGCATGCGGCTTTTGAAGCTGTCAAGGCTGACCGTGACTTCGCCATAATAGCGGGAGGAGCCCTCCTCCCCGTCGCTTTCCACGCTTTTTAAATAAGGAAGCGCCTGCGTGTAGACGTTTTCGCTGTTTTCCGTGCGGCCGCCGGACGATGCATGGTAAAAGACCTGTATCGCCTCGTTGTTATAGTAGATCACCTGCCCGCTGGTAGCGGCCACAGCCGTCGTGATTTTATCAAGGTATTCCTGTTTCCGGTCGCCCCAGTTTTTCGCCATTTGCCGTGTCGTGACATAGGCCTGGCAGTGAGTGCTGTCTGTGCAGATGTCGGTGCCTTTATGGGCGGAGCAGCCGCCGTGATTTTTTTTGTAAAGCGTGTAGGTGCGCGCTGCGACAGCCTGGGCTTTGAGCGCCTCGGGCTCGAATGAAGCGGGCATTTCGGCTGCGACAACGCCCACAAGGTATTCCTCGAGCGGCATCTGAGTGAGTGTGCCATCCAGCCACACCGCGATGTCAACGATATCATCACCCTGGGTGATGATTTCGATGTCAAAGGAGCCGGGCTCAGCGGCGGGAGAGTCAGACTTTTTGGGGCTGGTCAGTATGCTGATTGCCGGATAGATGATGGCGAGCAACACAAAAACAACGATGGCCAGCAGCACCATCCCTTCGGGGCTTAACCGCCGCATTTTTCTCATTGTCTCACCTCCCTTTTTGCAGTGTATTATACAAAAGGATTATTTATGTCTCGCGGCGGATCTGTGCGCCCAGGCATCCGAGCTTGCCTTCAAAATCTTCATAGCCACGGTCGAGGTGATGGATGTCCTTTAAGACGGTTTCTCCTTTTGCGAGCAGACCCGCAATGCAGAGCGCAGCGCCTGCGCGAAGGTCCGTGACGCAGACCTCTGCGCCGCTCAACCGACCATGGCCGGTGACAACGGCCGTGGTCCCCGCCACACTGATGTCCGCGCCCATTTTCTGCAGCTCGCACACGTGCAGAAAACGGTTTTCAAACACCGTTTCATTCACGGTGCTGACGCCGCGCGCCAGGCAGCACGCGGCCATGAACGGTGCCTGCATATCGGTTGGAAAACCGGGGAACGGGGATGATACGATGGTCATGGGGCGCACGCCGTGACCGCAGATGCGGACAGCGCCGGGGTATGGGAATATCTCTGCGCCGGCTTCGGCCAGCTTTAAGCTCACGGGCCGAAGATGGTCATATTCAACGTCTGTCAGACAGACGTCGCCCCCTGTGACGGCCGCGGCGACCATGAGCGTACCGGCCTCGATACGGTCGGGAATCGGCGTGTAGTCCGCACCATGCAGCTCGGGGACGCCGTCGATGGTGATGCGTCCGTCACTGGAGA
>CAZNVX010000131.1:0-7795 GCA_964576225.1 uncultured Christensenellaceae bacterium | reverse complement strand
AGTTTGGTAAAGAGATCGTGAAAATGACAAACATATCCAAGTCGTTTCCCGGCGTTAAGGCGCTGCAGGATGTGGATTTCAGCGTCAGAGAAGGCGAAGTGCATGCGCTGGTGGGAGAGAACGGCGCCGGAAAGTCAACGCTGATAAAAATTCTCATGGGTGTGCATCCTCAGGATCAGGGCGAAATACAAATCGATGGCAAAAAGGTCTCAATAAAGAACCCGATCCATGCCAAGGAACTGGGTCTGGGGGCTGTGTATCAGGACATTACACTGGTTAAGCATCTGTCTGTGGGTGAAAACTTCTTCAACGGCAAGCTGCCGAAAAAGCGGGGGATCGTGGATTGGAAGAAGGTGTACCGTGATGCGGAGATGTTCTGCAGCAATCTGGGTATTTCTGTTAACCCAAAGAAGCTGGTGAAAAACCTGACAGCCGCCCAGCAGGAAATGATCACCATTGCCAAGGTGATGCAGGAAAAAGCGAAGCTCATCATTTTTGACGAACCGACTGCATTGCTTGCCAACGAGGAAACGGCGGAGCTGTTTGCACTGATCCGCAAGCTGAAGGAGAGCGGCGTGGGGATTATTTATATCTCTCACAGGCTTGAAGAGATATTTGAAGTTTGTGATACCGTAACGGTGCTCAAAGACGGTAAGTTTGTGAAAAGCATGCCGGTGCACGACACGAACAATGACCAGCTGATTACACTGATGGTGGGGCGCAGCATGGAAGACATGTATAAAACCCAACGCGCTGAGATTGGCGAGACTGTGCTGGAAGTGAAAAACCTGGGTTGTGAAGGTAAGTTTGAAGGCATTCATTTTGACTTGAGGAGAGGCGAGATACTTGGCTTTTTCGGACTGGTGGGATCCGGCCGAACGGAAGTGATGCAATCCATTTATGGTGCAATCAAGCACACCGGGGGGGAGATGAATCTGTTCGGAGAGCCGTTTAAGCCAAAAAACCCGAAAGACGCGATCAAAAAAGGGCTCGGCCTTCTTCCTGAAAACAGGAAGGTGCAAGGGCTTGCCATGCAGTTGGATGTTAAGGTCAACATCAACATGGCGGCATATGAAAAGATCTCGAGCGGCGGCGTGCTCAACCTGGCAAAAGAGAAAAAGACGGCGGAAAAATATGTAGCGGATCTGCAGATTAAGACACCCTCCATTCGGCAAAAGGTTAAAAACCTGTCGGGCGGCAATCAGCAAAAGGTGGTGATCTCCCGCTGGCTGAACAAGGGAAGCAGGGTTTTGATTTTTGACGAGCCGACGGTGGGTGTGGACGTGGGCGCTAAAGGCGAGATATACAAGATATTTGAGGAACTGACCAGACAGGGTGATTCCCTGATTGTTGTGTCATCATACCTGCCGGAAGTGATGGGCATCGCTGACAGGGTGATCATCATGCGGGAAGGCAAGCAGATGGGCATTGTCAACCGGAATGAATTCAATGATGAGCTGCTGCTAAAGTATGCAACGGCGCTAAAACAGGATACCACTACTCAAGATGCACAGGGGGGAATACAATGAAAAATCAGAATGCAGAAAAGAAGTCTTTTTTTGCGAATTTAAAAGAATCCAAGCTGCTGTCCAGTTTAACGCTGGTGTTTGTTATACTCGTTCTTTTTGTCTTCCTGTCATTTGCTTCAGATGCGTTTTTTACCGGAAAAAATATAACAAACCTGCTCAGACAGACTTCGATCAACGGCGTTATCGCGATCGGCATGTTGTTCGTTATCATTTCGGGCGGCATTGATCTTTCAGTCGGCGCGGTGGTGGGCTTTTCAGGCATGGTCTGCGCGATACTGATGCGGGATGGCATGAACCCCATACTGACCGTGCTGATAGCAATGATGGCCAGCGCAGCTCTCGGGTTTATCAATGGCGTTGCCGTATACAAAGGCAAGGTGCCACCGTTTATCGCCACACTGGGGATGATGACAGTGGCGCGCGGTGCTATCATGCTGATCTCCGGCGCGGCGATGGTGGCCGGCCTGCCCGACAGCTTTAAAAACTTTGCTCAGGGCACATTCTTAGCCATTCCCGCCATGGTATGGGTATGGCTCGTCGTGGTTGTGATCGGTGCCTTTATACTCAAATTTACCCGGTTTGGCCGCAGTGTTTATTCCATTGGCAGCAATGTGGAGTCTTCGTGGCTGAGCGGTATCAGCGTCGGCAAAGTGACCATCGGCGTGTATGTAATCTGCGCGCTTTTCTCCGGCATTGCAGGCATCATATTCACTGCGCGCATTGGAAACGGGGTGCCGACGGGCGGTCAGGGCTATGAGCTCGATGCAATTGCGGCAACGGTGATTGGCGGTGCGAGCCTGTCTGGTGCGGAAGGTTCGGTGCTGGGAACGGTGCTGGGCGCGCTCATTATGCAGATGCTCAAGAACGGCGGTAACCTGCTGGGCATCAATCCTTTTATACTTGATATCATTATCGGCTCATTGATCGTGCTGACAGTGCTGTTTGATCAGAGAAGCAAAAGCAGAAAGGTCTGATAATCATGAACTACAGGATGTTTCGCGGAGGGGAATTTAATATCTCGGAGCTGGGGTACGGATGCTGGCAGCTGGGCGGCCCCAAGGTCTGGAACGGGTCGAATGACGAGGACGGCATCAGGGCGGTGCATGCGGCCATCGACTGCGGCATCAACTTCTTTGATGTGGCGCCCGTGTATGGTTTTGGGCATTCGGAGCAGGTGCTGGGGCAAGCCCTGAAAGGCAAACGAGACAAGGTTTATGTGGCTTCGAAATGCGGCCTTGTTTGGGATGACAAGTATAATATCCAAAACTGTCTGAAGCCGAAAAGCATTTTCGAAGAGATTGACAGAAGCTTGAAGCGCCTCAATATGGACTATATTGATATCTACCAGCTTCATTGGCCGGACCCGAACACGCCCCTTGATGAAACGCTCGAGGCCATCGTCAAGATACGTGACAGCGGCAAAATCAGGAACTTTGGCATCTCAAATTTCTCTCTGGAGGATGCCCGGCGTTGTCTGGAGTATGGCGTGGTTTCGCAGCAATGCCTGTACAACATGTTCGATAGAAACTCTTCCAAGTATCATGGTATCGAGCTGGTCTACAACTCTGAGGCTGAGATGATACCGTGGTGCGCACAACACAATGTGATATTTATTCCATATAGCCCGATGTGCCAAGGGCTGCTGAGCGACATGCCGGTTGAACAGTTCAACGCGAAGAAGAGCGATATCCGCTCGGCCAATCCGCGCTTTTCAGGCCGGGAGTTTGACAAACTGGTGGCTGTGCGCGACCGATTGATGGATATCGCCCATGATATCGGCAAACCGCTCTCGCAGATAGCGGTCAGCTGGATACTTCGCTTTGACTCGATGGGACCGATTATATTCGGATCGCTCAATCCGCAGAATATACAAGAAAATGCGGCGGCATCGGAGTATCGCCTGACTGATAGTATTATAAGTAGAATCGATGAACAGCTGAGTCTTTTGTAAACCGTTTGGGCACACAATATGAAGGAGTTACATAATATGAAGAGATTTTTGCTGGCTCACGATCTGGGAACATCCGGAAACAAGGCGTCCGTCTATACTGTTGAGGGAGAGTTCATCAAAAGCCTTGTTTATCCATACAACACGAGGTATTTCAACGACGTCTGGGTTGAGCAAAATCCGAATGATTGGTGGGACGCAGTGGCAAACACAACCCGCGAGTTTGTAAAGACCATTCCTGCCGACGAGATCGCTGCGGTATCGTTCAGCGGACAGATGATGGGCTGCCTGTGTGTGGACAGAAAGGGAACACCGCTGAAGGAATCGATCATCTGGGCGGATATGCGCGCGACAGCGGAAGCCAAGGAAATCGATGACAAGCTGGGCGGCGAGGCGTTCTATGGTATTACCGGCCATCGAATCTCGTCGTCCTATTCGCTGTCCAAACTGATGTGGATCAAGAAGCATGAGCCTGAAATCTACAGACAAACCTACAAGATGCTGAACGCCAAGGACTATATCATCTACCGCCTGACTGAAAAATTTGCAACGGAGTATTCTGATGCATCGGGCACCAACGCATTTAATCTCAACACTTTTGAATGGTCCGATCCCATACTGGATGCGGCTGGCATCGACAAAGACAAACTGCCGGATCTTTATGCGTCCACATGCGTGATCGGCGGTGTGACGCGGCAGGCGGCACAAAGCACCGGTCTGGCCGAGGGCACGCCCGTGGTTATGGGCGGCGGTGACGGTATGTGCGCATCTGTTGGCGCGGGCTGCATTGCGGAGGGTATGGCTTACAACTATTTGGGCTCGTCCTCATGGATATCGATATCCACCAGAAAGCCGTTGCTGGATGAAAGGATGCGCACGTTCAACTGGGCGCATATCGTGCCCGGCTATATCGCGCCGTGTGGCACCATGCAATGCGCGGGCGGGTCTTACAGCTGGCTCAAGGAGAACATATGCCTGTATGAAGCGGATATCGCCAAAAAAATGGGTGAGGATGTGTATGAGCTGATCAACAGGCAGGCGGAGCAATCACCTGCGGGCGCAAACGGTGTGCTCTACCTGCCCTATCTGATCGGCGAACGAAGTCCCCGCTGGAATCCACACGCCAGAGGCGCTTTTTTGGGGCTTAAAATGGAGAACAACCATGCGGATATCTGCCGTGCGGTCATGGAGGGTGTGATACTGAACCTGAATGTGATACTGTCAATTTTCCGGGGTTTTGAGCCGCTCAAGGATATGACGGTGATCGGCGGCGGCGGCAAGGGCGGCTTATGGCTGAGGATCATGGCCGATGTGTATGGGCTTCCGATCAAAAAGTCCAACCGGCTGGAAGAGGCGACATCCATCGGCGCTGCGGTGACGGCTGGTGTCGGCGTGGGGCTATTAAGCGGTTTTGACTGTATCGAACGATTTGTTCAGGTCGAGGAGATTATTGACCCAATTAAGACGAACAGCGCCCGGTATGAAAAGAGCAAGAAGCTGTTTGAGGCATGCTATGAAGCGCTCGAACCGGTGTTCCCGCTTTTTCAGGGCGGGGGAACGCTGATGGACAGCTGAAAAGTCGGATATTTTTTTATAGTTTCGGAGGCTTTGACTTATGTACAATGGAGAAATACTCAACAGAGCGTTACTGCAGGCCATTTCGGTGATGGGTCATAGGGACATACTGATGGTTGTGGAAGCCGGGTTTCCGGTGCCGGATGCGGGCTGCCGTGTCGTGGATCTGGCCATAAAACCAAACCTGCCGGATATTGAAACCACGATCGGTCTGATCACCAATAATATGATTTATGAGGAATGCATCGTGGGGCAGGAGCAGCATGACAATAACCGCCCGCTGTACAACAAGATAGCCGGCGTTGTTAAAAGCTGCCCCGTTACGCTGGTGCCGCATGATGAGATCATGTTCGGCTATGTGAAAAAGGCCAAGGTGATCGTGCGGACAGGCGCGTTTGACCCATGGGGGAACATCGTATTAATTTCCGGTGTGGATGCGCCAAGGTGGTTCTGCCAGGAGGGTGTCATCGTACCGGATTACTACAAGGAGCGTGTGGAGCGCGGCGCGAAACAACGCTGCTCGCCTTTGGCATAAAACGCCGCCACACGCCGGATGTTTTATTCAAGGAACGAGAATGGATTCGAGAGAACGCGTTATTAAAACGCTCAAATTTGAAGAGGTGGACAGGATACCCAGGCAGCTTTGGCAGCTTCCGGGCATTCCATTATACAGAAAAGCCGATTTGATAGAGATTTCAGAAAAGTATCCGGACGACCTGCAATTTATTAACTACGGCTATGGCTTGGGTTTATTCAGCAAGGGGCAGCCCGGGGTGTCGAGCAAATATACCGATGCTTGGGGCTGCACGTTTACGGCAGCGGAGCCGGGCGTCATCGGAGAAGTCAAGGATTGTGTGCTGGACGATTGGTGCAAGCTGGACGGATATCAACTGCCTTGGTCGGTGATTGAGTGCATCGATGCGGACGCGGTAAACCGCTTCTGCGCGGAGACCAGCCGCTTCGTGATCGCTGCCACCGAGACGCGGCCCTTTGAACGGATACAGTTTCTGCGGGGCACCGAAAACGCTTTTATGGATCTGGCTTACGGCACGAAGGATCTTTTCAGGCTGTTGAATCGTCTGCATGACTTTTTTATTGAAGAGATTACCGCCTGGGCGAATACAGATGTGGATGGTATTTGGTTTCTCGATGATTGGGGAACACAGGTATCGCTGCTGATATCGCCTGTGCTTTGGCGCGAGGTGTTCAAGCCTTTGTACAGGGACTATGTGGATATCATCCATGCACATGGTAAATACGCGTTTTATCATTCGGATGGTCACATTGAGGCAATATACCCTGACCTCATCGAAATGGGTGTGGATGCGGTCAATTCTCAGCTGTTCTGCATGGATATTGAGAGGCTGGGTGAAAAGTACGCAGGCAGAATCGCTTTCTGGGGGGAGATTGACCGTCAGCATGTACTGCCCTTCGGCACACCGGATGAAGTGAAGGCGGCGGTGAACCGCGTGGCCCGTGCAATGATAAGACAAAGAAAGACCGGTGTGATTGCAGAGTGCGAATTTGGCATGATAGAGCCCATAGAAAACATCATGGCGGTGTTTGAAGCATGGAACCAGATATGAATGAGGGGAGGCGCAAATGAAAGCGGTTTATGTCAAGGTGCCGTATCAATTTGAGGTGAGAGATGTTTCGCTGCGGGATATCGGACCCACGGACGCGCTTATCCGCATAAAGGCATGCGGCGTTTGCGGAACGGATCTTCACACGGCCAGTTTTGAAGCGACAGACTGGCGGCCATTCGGGCACGAAATATCCGGCATTGTGGAGCAGGTCGGCAGTCAGGTCAAATGCGTGTCTCCGGGAGACCGCGTGGCTCTGGAAAGCGGTTCGTTCTGCCGGGCGTGCAGCTTGTGCCGCAATGGGCGCGTGGATCTATGCAACGGCGCGCCGAATATGTTTCAGGAAGCGAGTATGGGTTTTGCGGAATGCATTGTGGTGTCCCACGAATGTCTGGTGCCCATCGGCGATATTCCGTTTGATATTGCGACAATGATAGAACCGCTGGGCGTCGCGCTCGACCTGTTGTATACGGCGGACGTCAGGATTGGCGAGGATGTGCTTGTGGTGGGTCTTGGCCCCATTGGCCTTATGGCGCTGCGGCTGGCAAAACTGGCGGGGGCGCGCAGGCTGTACGCAGCGGACCGATTCCGCAACACGCGCCGTATCGAAATTGCCAAAATGTATGGCGCGGACGAAGTGATGTATACAGACCGGATGGAGCTAAACGGCTATGCTTATGAAAAGGGCGGCGTGGACAAAGCGTTGGTCACAGCACCGCCGCGTGTGATTCCAAAAGTGTTTGAGGTGACCAACATCGGCGGTACCGTTGCGTTTATTGGTATCGAATACGGTGCAGGGGCAAAGATCACCTTTGATGCAAATGACTTTCATTTCAAAAAGCTATCACTCAAGGCTTCATTTGCGGCGCCGGCGCTGTATTTTCCGCGCTGCATTGATTTGATCAAGTCGGGGGCAATCAACCTGCAGCCTTTAATCTCGGGCACGTTCACGCTGGAGGAGACCGGCGCCAATATCATAAACCTGCGTGACAATAAAAGCTGCGTGATCAAGAGCATCATGATCAACGACTGATGGTGTTCGTGTTGAGGGAGGCAAAGGATGAGAAAAATTGTGACGTTTGGCGAAATCATGTTACGCCTCAAATCACCCGGGCATGAAAAGCTGTTTCAGTCTCCGGTTCTGGAGGCGACGTTTGGCG
>CAZNVX010000130.1:5240-7864 GCA_964576225.1 uncultured Christensenellaceae bacterium | reverse complement strand
CTGCTCAAGGTGTTCCCTGAGGAAAGTATTTTCCGCATCGATCATTATCTGGGCAAAGAGATGATCCAGAACATCATGGTGCTGCGCTTTTGCAATTCGGTGTTCGAGTCGCTGTGGAACAGCCGATATATCGACAATATACAGATATCGCTGTGTGAGAAAAACGGCGTGGGCACGCGCGGCGGGTACTATGAGCAGTCGGGCGCGATGCGCGACATGGTGCAGAACCATGCCTTCCAGATACTTTCTTTGGTCGCGATGGAACCGCCCGCCAGTCTGGAAACGGAGGCCATACGCGCTGAAAAGGTCAAGGTGATCCGGGCCATCGGGGAGTTAACGCCGCCGCGGCTTTGTGAAGACGTGGTGTTCGGACAATACGGCAAAGGATCCGTTGACGGGCGCACCGCGCCGGGTTACCGTGAGGAAGAAAGGGTCGCGCCGGATTCGATGAATGAAACGTATGTGGCGCTGAAGCTGCATGTCAACAATTTCCGATGGGCAGGCACGCCTTTTTACATACGGACGGGCAAGCGGCTCAAGTCAGGCTTCGCGCAGATAGCCGTGCAATTCAAGGCGCTGCCCGATGTGCTGTATTTCAGCGACAGGGAAAACAAACAGGAGCCCAACCTGCTGGTCATCCGCATACAGCCCAATGTGGGCGTGTTCTTTCAGTTCAACACCAAGAATTCGGGTACTCACGACGATATTGTGACAACCAAGATGGACACCTGTTTTGCCTGTCCGGCACAGGGCAACACGCCTGAGGCCTATGAACGGCTGCTGTACGACATACTGCGCGGCGACGCGACACTGTTTTCCCGCTGGGACGAGGTGGAGGCGTCCTGGAAGCTTGCGGACAGCATCATGGCGCTTAAGCAAACCGTCTGCGGCTTTCCCAACTACGACGCAGGCACAATGGGGCCGCCTGAGGCCGACGCCCTGCTCGTCAGGGACGGACGGCGCTGGCGGGACGAGACGGAGGATTTGGAATCATGAAGATATACGACATCTCAATGACGATAACGCCGGATATGCCGGTTTACAAAGGCCGGAAGAAAAAAAAGCCGATGATGTCTGCCGACAGCGATTTTATAACGGGAACGGCTTATGAGACACGGCTGACCATGAATCTGCACACCGGCACGCATATCGACGCGCCGCTGCATTTTATTGAGGGCGGCGGGACGATCGATCAGATACCGCTAGATAAGGTGGTGACCCGATGCCGCGTGCTGGATCTCACGCACGTTATGGATGGCATATCCGCCGGGGATCTTAAAAGCAAGACGATCAGGGAAGGCGATTTTGTGCTGCTCAAATCGCGCAATTCGTTTGAGAACCTGCTGGAAGGCGACTTCGTTTACCTTGACGGCTCGGGCGCAGAATATCTCAAGGACAAACGCATTGCCGGCGTGGGCTCTGACTCGCTGGGTATTGAGCGCGCTCAGCCGGCGCACGAGACGCACAAGGCGCTGCTGGGCGCGGGCATCGTGATCCTTGAAGGGCTGCGGCTGGCCGATGTGCCGGAGGGCGAATACCTGCTGGTGGCCGCGCCGGTGAAGATTCAGGCGGAGGGCGCGCCGGCGAGGGCGCTGCTGATCGAGGGGCTCAACACCAAGATTTTCGGAGGAGACGCGTGACAGAAGCTTCGATGAGAGATGCATTGCGGGACGGCGCTGCAAGGCGGCAGGTGTGCAGCGTGTATTTTTGGTATGACCGCCAGGGCTGGAACCTGATACCGCTGGCGCTGGGCGAGGAGCTTTTTTTGTCTGCGGAAGAAAAGGATTTTAGGCTGGACGGTTATACCATACGCCTGTTCCGCGACCTGGACGACGTGGTCGTCGAGGATAATATATACAACGACATACTGCAAAAGGAAGGTGTGCTGGACACGCTCGCTACGCCCCCTGTTAATGTGGCGTCGTGGGAGACGGCGTTCGGTGATTTGCAGCGGCTGGGCGAAAACGTGATTATAGAGGTGGTGCGGCCTGATTCAGATGAACCCCATTTCGTTATCGGGCGCGTCGAGATCATATTGAAGCAGTCGGTATTCGTACGGCATTTTGACGCGGACGGCGCCTGGCAGGACAGGCCGGTGAAGATATACTATGGGGATATAGAGAGCGTCACTTTTGCATCGCGGTATCTGCGCATTTTTTCCCGGTATATTGATGAACCGCCCAAGGCCGCGAGCTTGAGCCTGGAGCCGACAAACTGAGCGGATTATTATTGAGCAGAGGTAACACGCACGCCCATCCGTCATAATTCCATCATCCCCCTCATAATTATCAATTGTGATAAAATAAGGGGGATTTTGCTATGGACACGAACATCAAAAGCGCTGCCGTCTCCAAGGGCGCTGTCAAGCCCGCGAAAAAATCGGCGACATTCTGGATGCTGTTTAAGGCCGCGCTTAAGGGCACGCTGATATCGATGGTGTTCACCGTGGCGGTGACGCTGCTGTTCGCCCTGATCATTAAAGAAACGGGCATGAAGGACAATACCATCGGCATTGTCAACCAGGTGGTGAAAATCGGCGGCATTGTACTGGCGTCGTTCTTTGCCGTGAAGGGGCTGTCGGAAAAGCAGTGGCTGGTGGGCGGCATGTCCGGCATACTGTTTAT
>CAZNVX010000130.1:849-5230 GCA_964576225.1 uncultured Christensenellaceae bacterium | reverse complement strand
GTCAGTTATTTGATTTTCTCGCTGATCGAAGGCATGTTCGGCAACGTGGCGGTGTTGTTTTCCAACCTGCTGATGGGTCTGCTGATCGGCCTGGTTTTTGCCATTATCGTGGCTAACTTCTTCGGCGCGGGCAAGCGTGTGGGCAGCGTCAAAAAAAGCCGTCCGAAGGGTCCCCGGCGCATGAGCTTTAAAAAGGCGGGCTGAAGCTCTTCCAGGACGTCAGGCGCGTGATCTTATTGTTGCTTTTTGGGGCCGATGTATTATATAATCGGTTAGCAGCTTTTAGTTTGCGCCATAAAGCCTTTGGAGGAGAAGCGATGAAGCATATCAAGACGGTGGTGAAGGGCAGCCTGAAGACAGGCAAAGAGAAGACAGGATGCGGCGAATGCCAGACGTCCTGCCAGTCGGCCTGCAAGACGTCGTGCACGCTGGCGAATCAGCGCTGCGAGAACATCAAGCACAGATAACAACGGACGCCTTTATAAATACGAAAAAGCAAAAGGCTTGATCCGGCAAAGCGCGGCGTTCCCATGCCGCCTTTTTATTTTTCGGATGATCGGGAGAGAATCGAGTGGTACACGCATTTGCATATGATGACAGATACTTCGCGCTGGACGTGGAATCGGGCAGCGTTCATCTGCTGGACAAACCTGCCTTTGACGTGCTGACGCGGTTGGAGCGGCTGGAGGCACAAGGGGCCGACGTGGACGCGGCGCTGGCAGATAACAATCCGGTGATGGCCGAATTCAAAATGCTTAAGGACGAAGGGCTGCTGTTCTCACCCGCAGACGGCGATACGACGGTGCCAAAAAGCGTGGTGAAGGCAATGTGCCTGCATCTGGCGCACGACTGCAACCTGCGATGCGGGTACTGTTTTGCCAAGGGCGGCGCGTTTGCGGGACGGCGCGAGCTGATGAGCGAGCCGGTGGCCCATGCCGCGATCGACTGGCTGGCTAAGACCTCCGGCGCGCGGCGCAATCTGGAGGTGGATTTTTTCGGCGGTGAGCCGCTGATGAATTTTGAGGTTTTGAAAAGCACGGTGGCCTATGCGCGTTCGCTCGAGGCGGCGCACAATAAGCATTTCCGCTTCACACTGACCACAAACGCATATGACGTCACCGATGAGATGAAAGCTTACATCGATGAGAACATGCACAACGTGGTGGTCAGCATAGACGGACGACCGCACGTGCATGACGCGGTTCGAAAATCGGCAGCCGGCGGCGGCAGTTATGAGCAGGTGAAGCGCAATGCGCAGTTGTTGCTGCTCGACCGCCGGGGCGAGTATTACGTGCGCGGCACGTTTACGGCAAACAACCTGGATTTTGCGGAGGATGTGCTGCACGTGGCCGGCCTGGGCTTTGCGGGCGTGTCCATAGAGCCGGTGGTAACCACAGGTGCCAATGCCATCAAGGAGGCACACCTTCCCGCGATATATAACGAATACGAACGGCTGGCAAAGGAATACGTGCGGCGGCGGCGCGGCGGACGCGGGTTTACATTTTTTCATTTCATGGTGGATTTGAATGCCGGGCCGTGCCGGCTCAAACGCATCCGGGGCTGCGGGGCGGGCACTGAATACGTGGCGGTGGCGCCAGACGGCGGCATCTACCCGTGCCACCAGTTTGTGGGACGCCCGGAGTACCGGATGGGTCATGTGGGCGAGGGAGCGCTGGATGCAAGCATTGCCCAAAAATTCTACGGCTGCAATATTGATAATATGGACAAGTGCAAAAAATGCTGGGCAAAATATTACTGCAGCGGCGGGTGTGCCGCGGCAAACGTCAACGTAAACGGCGATATATCAGAACCTTATGAGATTGGCTGCGCGATGCAGAAGAAAAGGCTGGAGCTGGCCATCGGCATCGCGGCGGCTGAGCAATTGGAGGCACTATGATACAGATGGTAGACGGAAAAATACCCGACAAACCGGTGAGCGCCTATGTGCATTCGAGCGCTGTGGTGATTGGCGACGTGGTACTGGGCGACGGCAGCAGCGTGTGGCCATGCGCCGTGGTACGCGGGGATATTGCCCGCATAATAATCGGAAACAACACGAATATTCAGGACGGCTGCGTGCTGCATACCGGCAGATTCAAGCTGATAATCGGCAATAACGTGGCGGTGGGGCATCGGGCGGTGCTTCATTCGTGCGAGATCGGCAGCGGCACGCTGGTCGGGAGCGGCTCTGTCATTCTGGATGCTGCCGTGGTGGGTGAGAACTGCGTGGTGGCGGCCGGCTCACTGATTCCCGGCGGCAAGGTGATACCGCCCGGCAGCCTGGTGATGGGGCAGCCGGCTCAGATCATCCGCAAGACCACACCGGAAGACCTGGCAAACACCGCCGATATTTGCGCGAAGTACGCGTCGCTCGCCAAAATGTACGTCCGCACCGGCGCTGTGCGTTAAGTCTCCAGCCACAGCGACGCACTGCCGGTGGAGACACCGATGGCGCCGCTTGACAGCGCGTCGATCACCTGTTTGCGCTCGGTGACCAGGCCGCCCGCGATCACTGGCGTATCCATCGCGTGCGTGAAACGGCGAATCACATCCGGAATGATGCCGGGCATCAGCTCCACCATGGAAGGGCGGATTTTCTCGGCTGTTTTCACAGAGTTCTCAAAGGACGCGCTGTCCACCATGAAAAAACGCTGGATGCAGAATATCCCGTTGTCCCGAGCGTATTTGACAAGCCCGCTGCGCGTGCTGATGATGCCGCTCGGGCTCATGCTGGTCTGAATATAGTCAAGCGCACGTGCGCTGGCCGCCAGCCCGTCGATCAAATCCATATGCAAAAAAACGTGGCTTCCCGCCGCTTTGGCCATATCCACCAGCGCCCTGGCGGAGAATATATCGGTATTGAGCAGAAACACCGTGGGCACCTTGAGTTCAAGCGCGCGCTCAAGTGCCGGGCGGCTCTGAACGGCAGCAATAATTGGATTGTCGCGGATCACTTCAATATAATCGTGCATTGACGGTATCTCCTTTTTCTGCCTGCGCTATATTATACCACAGACTCTGGCGGTATTTACAAAGAATATGGACAATGATATGATAAAAAAGGAGGTGTCGTGCCGATGACGCCCAAAGAGTTCCCGTTTTCCTCGTCTGACGGAACGGACATATATGCGTATGGCTGGGTGCCCGACGCGCCTGTGGCCGCGTTGCAGGTGGCCCACGGGGCAGTGGAGCACGCGCTGCGCTACGATGCGTTTGCGCGTTATCTCGCAAGCAGCGGCTTTGCGGTATATGCCAACGACCACCGCGGCCATGGCAGGTCGGCAGGGGATCCCGCGAATGTGGCTTATCTGCCTGATAAAAAGGGCGGCTTTATGCAGGCTGTGGACGACATGCATACCCTCACCGCGAAGATCAAAGACGCGCATCCCGGTCTCCCGCTGTTTTTGCTGGGGCACAGCATGGGCTCACTGATGGCGCGCGTATACGCCGCGCGTTATGGCCGTGAGCTGGCAGGGCTTTTGCTCACCGGCACAGGCCGTGTCAGTCCGGCGCTGATCGCGCTGGTGCGGGGCATGGCCAAAGCCATCAACGCGCTCTGCGGACGCGCGCATAAATCGCCGCTGAGCCACGCGCTGGTGTTTGGCACGCTCAACCGGCCGTTTAAAGACAGCTCCGGCGTTGCGTTTATCTGTACCGACGCAGCGGTGGTACAGGCCTATGAGGCAGACCCCTACTGCGGCAACACGTCAACAGCGGCGTTTATCGACGAGCTGCTTTTGGGTACGCGGGCGGCGTTTAAAAAGGAAACGTTTGAGAACACGCCGAAGGATCTGCCGCTGTTTATCGGCGCGGGAGAGTTTGACAGCATGGGCGGGCCCGGCCTCAAACAAGTGAAAAAAGACGTGGCCGATTACCAAAAGGCAGGGGTTGCCGATCTGGAATTCCGCATTTATGAAGGCATGCGACACGAGATACTCAACGAAACACACAAACAACGGGTCTACGACGACATGCTGACATGGCTCAATAAAAGGATACGAACAATATGAAGATATACAGACTGGGTGTGCTGGGGTATGGAACCATCGGCCGGGTGCACGCCTATGCGGCGAGCGCGCTTCCCTACTATTATGACATGCCTTTTGGCGTGAAGCTGAGCGGCGTGTATAACCGGACGTTTGAAAAGGCGCAAAACGCGGTGGAGAAGATGGGGTTCGAATTTGCCGCCCGCACACCCGAAGAGCTGATTGAACAGGGCGACATCGACGCAATCAGCGTCTGTCTGCCCAATTACCAGCATGAGAAATACGCCGTGATGGCGCTGGAGGCAGGCAAGCATCTGTATTGTGAAAAGCCGATTGCCACCAGCCATGCCGAGGCGTTGCGCATCAAGGCGGCGGCGGATAAAGCCGGCACGGTG
>CAZNVX010000130.1:0-839 GCA_964576225.1 uncultured Christensenellaceae bacterium | reverse complement strand
GCAAATGGTGTTCAACAACCGGCATTTTCCGGCTGTGATGCGCGCGAAGCAGCTTGTGGATGAGGGCCGGCTTGGCCAGCTGTTTTCCTTTTCGGTGATATATAACCACGCGTCCAACACTGACGCGGGCAAAGCATATACATGGCGGTTTTCCCGCGAGCTTTCTGGCACCGGCACGCTGGCCGACATGGGTTCTCACGCGATCGATCTGCTCACATTTTTGGCAGGGCCAATCGCGCGGCTCAATGCCACGCTGCAGACGGCCACGCGGCAGCGGCCGGACGGCGGCGGCCGGAAAACAGTGGATGTGGACGACGCGGTTTATATGCTGGCGCAGCTGGAGTGCGGGGCGATGGGCATGATCTCGGCGTCCAAGCTCGCCACGGGGACCAACGACGATCTTGATATCCGGCTGTTCGGCGATAAGGGCGCGCTGCGCTTTAATGCCGACTTCCCCAACACGGTTGAGTTTTACGACAACACAGAGGCGGACGGCCCGCTGGGCGGCAGCAAGGGCTTCAAGGCCATTGAAGCGTATCAGCGGTATGAACCGCCGGGCGGGCATATACCGGCGCCCAAACTGGCCATCGGTTGGGTGCGGGCGCATGTGCACAGCATGTTTACTTTTTTCAATTGCATCCATACCGGCGCTGTGCCTTCACCGTCTATTGAAGACGGTGTTTACAACCAGTATGTGCTGGACAAGGCATGTGAATCCGCCGCATCGGGCAGATGGGTGGATCTTTAGCAATATAAAAAGAGTTTTCTATGTGTGAGATTGTCTGTTTTGTGATATAATCATTCAAATGAACAGGAGGGTGGCTTATGCTCTTGGATGC
>CAZNVX010000129.1:0-7868 GCA_964576225.1 uncultured Christensenellaceae bacterium | reverse complement strand
AAGCTTCTGTCAAGATATTCGATCGGCATCACAAGCAAAATCTGCAGCGCGGGCAACAGATAATACAGCAACACATGCTGTTTTTTCACGAACAAACCATTGATGAGTATGATCACAAAGCAGGTGCCGAGCAAGCCGATGATAAGCGAATAGTACGGGTTTTGTATGTTCTGTGAAATGATACGCAGGGCGAAGATCTCAAAAGCGACAATAAGCAAAACAAAAATACCCTGACGGATATGGCTGTCTATCTCAAGATCCGTAAAATCTTCATTTGTCCCCACAGTTTTTTTGCGTGTTAACAACAAATAAGCGGCGGCTGCCGGTATGTTGAAAATAGCAATGGCAATGATGTATATGGCTTTTTGTTTTTGAGATAACGCATTATTCTCCCAGCAGTGTTTGATATAATAGGCCATAATCAGCAGCTGTATAATGACCCCGGGAACAACAATAGGCAGCAAATCTTTGACTTCCATAAGCACTCCCAAAACTTATTGAAGATATTATACCATATGAGAAGGTACAATGGGTAACGGCCTGCAATATGAGTCCTTGATTCAGGAATGGCGCTGGCAGCATATTGCCCCCGTTTAAATCATGCTGAATTTCTGCTGTTCATACCAAGCAGAAAATCAACCTCCTGTCTCAACCGAACGGTTGATGTGCGCGGATGCAAGTCATTGTATCATTGCAGGCAAGGAGGATGATTTTATGCAACACATACTGACAGTACAGAATCTGAAAAAAAGCTATAAAAGCAAGCAAGTGATTCATGGCATATCGTTTGATGTGCGCAGGGGCGAGAGGCTCTGCTTTTTAGGGCCCAATGGCGCGGGAAAAAGCACCACGATCAATATACTGACGGGTGCGCTCGGTTATGAATCAGGCACGGTTGCAAGCAACGGAAAAGATATAAAGAAAGACTTGATGCGATTCAAAAAAAGACTGGGTGTTGTGCCGCAGGATCTCGCGTTGTATGAAGACCTCTCTGCGCAGCGCAATGCTGAATTTTTCGCGTCATTGTACGGCCTTAAGGGCGCTAAGCTCAAGAAGCAGGTGCGCTATGCGCTTGAGTTTACGGGGCTTGCCGATAAGGCAAAGGATAAGGTGAAAACTTTTTCGGGCGGCATGAAGCGCAGGCTCAATATTGCTTGTGCGATTGCGCACCAGCCTGAGCTGCTCATCATGGACGAGCCCACAGTGGGTATCGACCCGCAATCGCGCAACCATATATTAAGCGCTATAAAGAAGCTGAGCGATAATGGCATGACCATACTCTACACCACACATTACATGGAAGAGGTTGAGGAAATATCAACGCGTATCATCATTATGGACAACGGCAGCATCATTGCGGAGGGCACAAAGGAAGCGCTCAAAGAAAGCATTGAGAACGAGCGGCAGTTTATCATTGCGTATGAATGCGAAAACGCTTTGGATACCGATAAACTCTATAAAATCGAAGGCGTCAAAAAAGCGGTTGCAGATAGAGGCCGTCTTGAAGTCACCACACTCAAAGGCATAGAGAACCTTGACCGTATCATCGGTTTTTTGACAAGCGCCCGTGCCAGAATCAATAACATCTCGTGCCGCACGGCAAGCCTTGAAACGGTGTTCCTGCGGCTGACGGGCAAATCGCTGCGGGATTGAACGGAGGAAAGCGCATGTATAAGTTTAATCAAATCTTCAAAATGGATATTGTCAACCTGCTGACCAACCCGATGTGGCTGTTTTATGGCCTTGCGTTCCCGTTTTTGCTCGTTCTGATACTCGGGTTTCTGGCAAGCGGCAGCTACGGGGATGCGGTGACGTCGTATGACTACTACGGCATCACGATGATGCTGTTTATCGTGCTGAACACCGCGACCATATCAGCCAACAGCTTCATGGAGGAACGCATCAAGAGCGGCAATATGCGCATCATACACTCGCCCGTCAGGCCGTTTTCAATACATTTTTCAAAGCTGGCTGCAAGCTTTGTGTTCGCGTCTGCGTGCCACACCGTTGTCGGCCTTGTGCTCAGCCTTTCGCTTGGCGTCAATTATGGCGGCGCGGATGCGGTCTGTGTATGGGTGCTGATGCTGTTTGCTGAATTCTTTGCATCTGGCCTTGGCATCATGCTGTGCTGCGCCCTGAAAAGCGAGAACATCACCAACCAGATATTAAGCCTGGTGATTATGGTTCTTGCGATACTCGGCGGCCTGTTTTTTCCGCTGGATGGGCTTGGCGCCGCGATGGAGCAGATCAGCAATCTTTCGCCGGTCAAATGGGTATCCTCAGCCGCGTTCCGCATGATATTCGATAATGACTTTGCCCTTTTCGTTCCGGCCATCGCTATACTCGCCGCGCTGTCTGCCGCCACGGTGATGATCAGTGCCAAGCTATTTAAAACGGAGGACTATATATGATTTCGGTATTCAAAAACAACTTTTACAGGCTGATGGAAAAAAAGGCCCGGATCATACTGACGCTTGTGCTGACCGCAGCCGCCATCACCGCCGCCGTCTTGATCAGCTCAAAGCCCCCTGGCGCGGGACACATCGCGCTGGTTGCAGACAACGGGCATGCCAACCTATCGCCGCCATATCTGAAGGTGACCCGGCTTGATGAGGCTCCGCCGGTCTCGCAGATGGTGTCAGGGAAATATGACGCGGTCGTCATATACCGCAGTGAGGGCACATTCGATATCAGCACCATACGCGGCGACGAATTCAAACAAACGCTCGCCGGCATACTGCAAAACCCGTCTGGCTATGACGGCGGACATTTGCAAGGGCGCGGCATCGGCGCCAACATACTTGGCTATTTGCTGATGTTCATACTGCTCGAAGGCGTTTTGCTGATGTACATGTTCTCTGAGGATAAGGAGAAGAATCAGATCGTACGCATTGCGGCCTCTCCCGTGCCTTTTACAAGCTACCTTTTGGCGCAGAGTCTGTTTACCTTCGGATTTATCTTCGTGCCGTCCGCCGCTATACTCGCTCTGGCCGGAGCGGTATCCGGCATTGACATGGGCTTTGGCATTATGCAGTATGCGCTGCTGCTTGCGCTGATCTGTGCTTTTTCCACAGCGTTTTCATTGTTTATCAACGCGCTTGTCAAGGGCAGTGATACCGCGAATATGGTGGGCTCGTCCGCCGTGCTGCTCACCACCATACTGGCCGGCAGCTTCTACTCGTTTGAAAAAGGCAACGCCGTGCTCGAAGCTGTGATTTCTGTGCTGCCCCAAAAAGCGTACCTGTCGTTGGTGGAAGGGCTTGAAAAAGGCGCGGCTTTTCCGGAGCTTTTGCCAAGCGCACTTCATGTGATGCTGCTGACACTGGCGCTTTTCGGCTTCGCGATTGTCAAAACGCGGCGTGATTATGTGGGCAGCAATTGAACCACAGGGAAAAATGCGGTAAACTAATCATACCAATTGCTTTCAATTATGCTTGCGTGAGGCTAATATGGAAAATCAGCTGCTCTCCACACGGCTCAAATGCCCGCAGCCAAGAAAAAACTATATCGTCCGAAAGGCGCTGTTCACAAAGCTTGACCACATGGATGGATGTCGGCTGACGATCATCAAAGGCGGCGCGGGCAGCGGCAAAACCACACTTTTGACCTCATACATCAAGGAAAAAGCGTTGCCCGGTGTGAAATGGATCGCGCTTGATAAACGCTGCAGCAACCTGTTTTTATTCTGGAGCTACATCATCGAAGCGCTGTCTGATTTTCTGGGCGCATCCAAACAGGACTTTCTTGCGTTTTTCAATGTGGGCATGGGCAGGGACAGTATCGAGATGATGCTGGAGCTTTTGATCAACAGCCTTGCTGGTCAAGATGATATCTACCTTGTATTGGACGATTTTCACAGCATTGATGACGATGCCGTACTGGAGAGCTTTTCATACTTTGTGGAGCAAGCCTGCGACAACCTGCATATCGTGCTTCTTTCCCGCGAGGAGCCTCGGTTCTATTTTGCGGGACTTGGCATGGGCAACAGCCTGCTTTTGATCGACGAGCATGACCTCGAGCTTTCAAAGGATGACGCGCTGCATTTCCTGCGGGATACGCTGAATCTGCGGTATACGCAAGAGATGCTTGACTTTATGGCAGAGCTTGCGGAGGGCTGGATTGGGGGGCTTCAGCTCATTGCAGGCGCCGCATCCGGCAAGGAAGAAGATGATATATCAAGGCTCAGGCTCACAAACCGCCTGATCAGCGAATACCTGACCAAAGAGATATTCGAACGATTGACACTCAAGGAGCAGGAATTTTTGGTGCACACCGCTGCGCTTGCTTATTTTTGCAGTGAGGTGTGCGGGGCATTGTTTGACGACTGTGGCTTTGAGGAGATGATAGATAACCTTCAGCAAAAAAACATGCTGCTCATATGCCTTGATGAACAGCGCGGCCTCTACCGCTATCACAATATACTCGGCGAGTATCTTCGTATGCGCTTTAACCGGCTTAGCCCTGCCGACAAGAAGAAAACGCATGAGGCTGCCGCAAGGGCCTTTGCGGATATGGGAGACGACGACGAAAGCTTGCGCCACCTGCTGGCATTGGGTGATTATTCAAAGGCTTTGAAGCTGATACTAAAACCGCCCCAGAACGCGGGTAAGATGACTTTTTTGAGTGATATACCCATAGGGGCCGTCACGCATGACGTGGATTTGGCTTTCCAGAAATTTTTCTACCATTACAGCAATTTTGAGTATGACAAGTGCCGTCAGATTTATGACATGATGGTGGTATCTTCGAACCCGGCTGCGAAAGCCTTCGAGGGTATGAAAATGATGATCAGCGAAGACAAAGTTGATTTTGGCATGCAGCTGATGTCGGCGCAAGAAGTCGATCAGCTCAATATCAACAACGCCACAAAGGCGCTGATTATGATCAAGAACGCCACATTCATGAATTATCAGAGCCTTTATGCCAAAGCATTGGAGCTTATCGAAAAAGGTTTTGAACTTGCACAGGCCGCAGCAAACCCGTACATATCCTTCTTTGCATACAGCGTCAAAGCCCAGATTTACGAGGAGATGGGTTACTTCCGTCAGGCGGTTTTGCTGTATGCGCAGATGAAGGCTGCCATCAACAGCAACAAGGGCTTAAGCTTTCTGTATCCGAGCTTTTACTATATCGGCATCACGGGTATATACTTAAAGCAGCTAAAGCTTGATGAGGCGCTTGAATGCCTGAATGAAGCCAAAAAGCGTGGTTCCGGCATGTCCGGCTGGTACGAGCGCGGTTATCTGTATAACCTTGCCGAGTATCAGTTTTTGACCGGCGAACCGGCAGCGGCAAGTGAGCTTATGCAAAAGCTGACGGCTCAAGAGGTTTACGCCAACCCGCTGATGCTCTCCGGCCTGCTCAAATACGGGCTTAAACACGATTGCCTCCCAAACATGATACTTGAAAAATCGATTGTGAAATATCTGAACGGGGACAACTACTCTCGGATTATGGACAGCCGTCTGTTCTATGCACAGATACTTCGCCACAAAGGGGATACGGCGGGCGCGCTGGGCGTGCTTGATGAGCTGTTGCCCGATGCCCGCAAAGACGGGGTATATCTGAAAATAGCCGAGGCTGCGCTATTAAAGCTTTCCATACTGATGCAAACCAGCGCAAACAAACAGGAAATCATCAATTTGTTCCGAGAGGCGATCTATTACGCGTGCGACGAGAACATACGACTTCCGTTTTACTTTGCAGCGGAGGGCGTGCTTGGCTTTGACAAGCAGTACGGCGGCGAATTGTCCGGGCTATTGTCTGAAAAAGAATGCGCCTTCTATTCTGACGTATTGCGTATTTGCGGAAAAAACGCTGAGACTATCCTCACTGAAAGGGAAGCGCAAATATTAAGTGAGCTGGCCGCAGGGCTCTCAAACAAGGAGATTGCGGAGCGGCTCTGCATCTCTTTGGCCACGGTTAAAACGCATATCATCAATATTTACGGGAAGCTGAACGTGAGCTCAAGAGTGGCCGCGGTTGAGGCGGGGAGAAAAGCGGGGCTAATTAAAAACGAATAGCGAATTCTGATAAGTAACTAGTTCTGATATATTGTGAATGTTTACTGGTGCTGGAAAAGGCCTGGGCATAGATGATTGCAACCATAAGTGGCAGAATGCACAAGGCATACAACGCACCTCATATCAGGACCCATGCCAGCAGCATGAACAGCCCGGCAGTGTATTGAGGATGCCTGACCCAAGCATACGGACCAGTATCCATCAGCCTGCGCACTTCGTCCAGCGCCGTGGTTGTCCTTTCCTGCGCAGGTGTATCATCGGATAGAGTCGCCCGAACAAACCTGTGACGAGCGGCAGTTTGCCGCCCGTTTCGTGTTAAGGAAGTGAATTCTTAAACAAACCTTTAAGTTCAATAAGGCTTGTGCCCACACGGCTCGCCAGTTTAATAATATCGATGTCAATAAACTGATCAAGCTTATAATACCCGAGGGCCACGTACGCCGGTGTATTTTTTGCCTTTGATGAGCTCGCGATAAACCTTGGGGATTTTGAGGTATTCAAAGATATTGTGCCTGTCTGCCTGAGCGGCGAATAAAAGCGCAACCAGGTCTTTTATAAGACGCATCACCTGCATGATCGTGACGGTGTGTTTTTTGCCTGTTTTGGCTCTGCCAAGTATGAAGCCGACGATTATGCCTTCTTTTTGCGCAACCTTTCCGTATGTGCTGGCTGATAAACAGGCCATGAACATGATGTGAAGAGCCCTGTGCATGGTTTTTCTGCTGCTTAGGTATGTATCAATTTTCCATGTGCGGTTGATCAAGGTGATGATGCTCTCGTGGTCATTGATATGAATCTCGCGACAGGTGATATCAGTCATCCTAAACCTCCTTTTTCAAACAGACAAGCGGCTTGATGGCTATTATATGGTGCTGTCATTCTTATGTTAGGGTATGACCCTACAGGAGAGTCAAACGTTTCGTGTGCTTTTATTGGCTTTTTGTTCTCTGACTTGTATATGATGAAAACCAATGGCCGAAGCATAGCATTTGCCGGCTTTTCGGTTGTTTTTTTCATCGCTTCATTTCTGATAACCACAAGAATATACAGGGGCAAAGACCTCTATAACATTAATGGTGAAAGACGCACAATAATGCATGCATGACGTCAATCTTTGGTGTCAGCCTTGAAGCAGAACAGGAATTTGATGATGAAAGCTGGATCGCGGAACTTGAAAGGCACACACTTGGGTGTTATAATGACAGATTGAACAGACAAAGGAGTTTGCATGGATTTCTTACCGGATTTTTTGACCAAGCCCAGCATATGGCTGTACCTGTTTATCTTTTTCGGAAAGATAATTGAGGTGGCTGTGGCGACAGTCCGTATTGTGCTGATCAACCGGGGCGAACGGGTGAAGGGGTCGGTCACGGCGTTTTTTGAGGTGTCGCTGTGGCTGGTGGTGACGGGTACCGTGCTCGCCGGGTTTCAGGAGGATTTGCTGCGGTGCGTCATATTTGCTCTCGCTTTCGCGCTGGGCAACTATGTGGGATCGTGGATTGAAAGCAAGCTGGCGTTCGGCCTGTGCTCCATACAGGTGATCGTTTCGGAGGAAAATGAGGCGGAATGCCTGGCGAAGGAGCTGCGCGACAAAGGCTTTGCGGTGACGCTGCTCGAAGGTGAAGGCAAGGCGGGCAAACGCGAGATACTGCTGCTGCACCTGAAAAGGAAGAGCATCTCATCGGCAGTGTCGCTGATCAAGTCGCAGCAGTGCAACGCGGTGATTACCGTGAACGACATACGCACGATAACAGGCGGGTATATTAAAAAATGATCAAAAATGTGTGCGTGTATGCGTCAAGCAGCCGCTATCTTGAGGATGTGTATAAGGACGCGGCAGCGCAG
>CAZNVX010000128.1:0-7877 GCA_964576225.1 uncultured Christensenellaceae bacterium | reverse complement strand
TGCTCGAGCTGGTCCGCGAAGGCCACGTCCGCGGCTGGGACGACCCGCGCATGCCCACCATCTCCGGCCTGCGCCGCCGCGGCTACACGCCCGAGGCCATCCGAGACTTCTGCGACCGCATCGGCGTCGCCAAATCCAACAGCGAGGTGGACGCGGGGCTGCTCGAGCACTGTGTGCGTGAGCATCTCGGCGAAACCGCGCCGCGCCGCATGGCCGTGCTGGATCCGCTGAGAATAGTGATCGACAATTACGAAAAGGACGGCGAGCTCGTCCAGTCGGAAAACCTGCCTAAAAACGAGTCCGCCGGCACCCGCGCTTTGCGGTTCTCGCGCAACATCTATATCGAGCGCTCCGACTTCGCGGAGGAGCCGCCGCCCAAGTTCCATCGCCTCGCGCCCGGCAAAGAGGTGCGCCTCAAAGACGCCTACATCATCAAATGCGAGCGCGTCGTCAAGGATGCGGACGGCCACATCACCGAGCTGCGCTGCACGTATGACCCTGAATCCAAGACAGGCGGCCCCACCGCCGGACGCAAGGTTAAAGGCACGCTCCACTGGGTGGACGCCGCCGGCGCGGTGCCGTGCGAGGTGCGGCTTTACGACTACCTGCTCACCGAGGGCACCGAGGGCGACTTCACCGGCCGGATGAACCCAGAATCCTTAAGGGTGCTGCGCGGCGCGCTGATCGAATCGGCCGGGGCGCGGGCCGCGGCGGGGGAGCGGTTCCAGTTTCTGCGCCAGGGTTATTTCTGCGCCGACATTGAAACCAGCGAAGATCAGCCGGTGTTCAACCTGATCGTGAGCTTAAAGGACAGCTACTCAAAGGCGTCGCCCCGCTGACCATTGTCAGCGTTTTCACACGCCTACCATCAGTCAAAAGTGAGGATGTTTTTTCATGAACCAGATCCGAACGCGTTTCGCGCCCAGCCCCACCGGCTACCTGCACATCGGCGGTCTGCGCACGGCGCTGTACGCATGGCTTTTTGCCCGCAAGCATGGCGGCGCCTTCATACTGCGCATTGAGGATACCGACCTTGAGCGCGAGGTGGCGGGCGCGAAGGACGTCATTTACGCCACGCTGCGCCAGACAGGGCTTTATTACGACGAAGGCCCGGACGTGGGCGGCGATTTCGGCCCGTACATACAAAGCGAGCGGCGCGCCATCTATCAAGCGCATGCCGAGCAGCTGATAACGTGCGGCGCGGCTTACCGCTGCTTCTGCACCAAAGAGCGGCTGGCGGAGGAGCGCGCCGCCGCCGAAGCCCGCGGCGCGGCCTATACCTACGACAAGCACTGCCTGCGCCTGCCGCCTGCCGAAATCCGCCGCCGGATGGACGCGGGGGAGCCCTATGTCATCCGCCAAAACATCCCATCCGAAGGGGACACCACCTACACCGACATGGTGTTCGGCGACATCACCGTGCCCAACACCGATCTGGACGACAACGTGCTGCTCAAGGCCGACGGCATGCCGACATACAACCTCGCCAACGTGATAGACGACCATTTGATGGGCATCACACATGTGATCCGCGGCGTCGAGTATTTATCGTCCACCCCCAAGTATAACCACTTGTACCGCGCCTTCGGCTGGGAGATACCCGCCTATATCCATCTGCCCGTGGTGATGAAGGACAAGCAGCGTAAGCTCAGTAAGCGCCATGGCGACGCGTCCTTTGACGACTTTATAAAAAAAGGCTACCTCAAGGAAGCGCTGCTCAATTACATCGCCCTGCTTGGCTGGAGCCCTGGCACCGACCAGGAGATATTCACGCTCAGTGAGCTGGCCGCCGCCTTTTCGCTTGAGGGCCTGTCACGGTCTCCCGCGATATTTGACGTAGAGAAGCTGACCTGGATGAACGCGCAGTATATCCGCGCGCTGTCCGGGGCGGATTTCATCGAGCGCGCCCTGCCTTATTTTATAGAAGCGGGCGTGGAGAGCTTTGATCTGGCATTGATCGCCGAGATGATTCAGCCGCGCCTCGAACGTCTCGATGAGATACCCGGCAAGCTGGGCTTCTTAACCAAAATGCCCGACTTCAGCGCCGAGCTGTACACCCACAAGCGCATGAAAACGGATGCCGGGGCGGCAAAACCGGTGCTGCGCGCCGCGCTGGCGCTGCTCGAGCAGCAGACGGACTATTCGCTCGACGCGCTCAAAGCCTCGCTGACCTCTCTGGTAGAGCAGCTGGGTTTGAAGAACGGTCAGGTGCTCTGGCCGCTGCGTATCGCCATCACCGGCACCGAGGTCACGCCGGGCGGTGCGGTGGAGGCCGCCTGCCTGCTGGGCAAGCAGGAAACACTGCGGCGCCTGCGCCACAGTCTGGCGGCGCTGGAGCAACGCTGAGTCTAAAACACCTAGCATCATCGCCCCAAAGCCCATCAAAAAACCCCGCTCTGCTTCATAACAGGCGGGGTCTGTTTGTCTGTCCGTTATTCGGTCTGGGCCGCGGCGGGGTCGTAGTCAAAAAAGAAATCCAGCATGCCCTCAAGCAGCTCCGCCTTCACATACAGCTGCGGCCCGCTGCCGTAATCCACCGCATAGAAGTCCTTCAAATACGGATAGATGCTGATGCTGATATTTTTGCCGCCAAACCCGGCGCGCTCCACATATAATGTGGCATACGCCGTCCGGTCCACGGCACCGTCCGTCATGCCCACAAAGTTGACGGTCCGGCTTTTGTTATACAGCTCCGTCGCCTGCGTCAGGCTGAGCGGCTCGCCGTCCAGCGTATACTCGTTTTCAGCCAGCCGGAGCACCGTGGTGTCCTCCCCGCGCGTGATGGTCAGCCTGTCCAGCGTGGAAAAGTCATCAAGCGGCAGCAGCCGCTGGTCAATCAGCGAAAACACGGTGGATTTCGCCGCCTGCACGGCCGACCTTGATATCAGATACACGCCCTCCTTGCCGTCCACGGTGCAGTAAAACTTGTCATAGGCGGCGTCCGAGCCCTTTTGCCCCACATTGCCAAAATGGATGCGCGTGATCACATCGCCGGCGAAGTCTCTGTACTCCAGCCATGTCTGTTCATCCAACCCGTATTCGTCCTTGATCTCTTCGCCCGCAAAACCCGTCAGCGTCACATTGCCAAGGCTCTCTATAATCAGAAACGCCGCGTCCCGCGTCAGCGGCACAGACACCGGCTCCGTCATCACCCATGCCACCGGCGTATACGTTTCCGCTTCCGTCACCTGTTTGAGCACGATCTGCGGCTCGCCCGCCGTCTTAAGCACCACATACCCGGTGCGGCTCATGTCCGGTATGTTGACGGAACGGTCGCGCAGTGCGTCATGGTCGCGCTTCACGCCGTTGAAATACTCCACATCAATCGTGTACACCCGCGTATCGCCCTGCTTGCGGAAAAACACCGATGATCTGTCCGATGTGTATTTGCCGTAGTAGTGGGTATACGTGCCTTCGCTGGTGGAATACGTCACCCGAAAATCGCCCGGGTCCAGGCCATACGCCGACAGCGGCGTGTTCCCGATGTCCACGATCTGCTTGGCGTAAACGTATGTCAGGTAAGTGGCGATGCTGCCCGCCGTCGACTGATCCACCGTCGCGCTGCTGTCCGCCATCTCCCACACGTTGTCCGCGTTGAGCGCCAGCTCGATCACCGTATCATCATCCTCCATGCGGATATGCGTGATCGTCTTGTAGCGGGCGTCGCTTAAGTTTTCGTTGGTGGTGGGCGACGGCGTCGGCATCGCGGCCAGCTCAGCCGCCTTCTGCTGGTTCAAAAAAATAATCGTGCCGCCAATGGCGCCGGCTACGATCACAAGCAGCACAAAGAGAATGACCAGGCTTTTCTTTGTCATGACGTCTCCTCGCTAAAATAAAAAGAATAATGGCGTATTCATTATAGCACAAATGAAAAAAAAGCAACGCCCGCCGCCGTAATGTTCATAAATAATATACAAATGCCGCTTTTTCTTTTGAGCCTGATGCTGATCGCCGGATAGAGCCAGCTTGTTTTTTATCATGCAAAAAGCCGCCCGGGCGCGTCACTTCCCGGGCAGCTTAATGAAAAAATCAACTCAAATATTCCTTAGAACAGCCCGTCCACACGGCTCTCGTCGTCTATGGTGATCTGCTCGGCTGCCGGCACCTTGGGCAGCCCCGGCATCGTCATCATGTCGCCCGCCAGCACCACGATAAACCCCGCCCCGGCAGAAAGCTTTAGGTTCCTCACCGTGAATATAAAATCCTTCGGGCGGCCGGTCAGCCCCGGGTCGTGCGACAGCGAATACTGCGTCTTGGCGATGCATATCGGCAGGTTCGCGTAGCCGTTGCGGCTCAGCGCGTCGATGGCCTTGAACACCCCGGCAGAATAATGCACCTCGGAGGCGCCGTATATCGTTTTGGCCAGCTTCTCAATCTTGCACTTGATGTCGTCCTCCAGCGCATACGGGTGCTTCGGCTGCGTCTTCGCCGCAATGCGCATCACCTCTTGCGCCAGGTCAGCGCCCCCCGCGCCGCCCTTTTCCCACACCTCGGTGGGCACCGCCGTCACGCCCTTCGCCTTGCACAGCTGCTGCACCAGCGCGATTTCCTCGGGCGTATCGGTGTGAAATTTATTGATCGCCACCACCACGGGCAGGCCGTAAAAATCTTTCAGGTTCTCAATGTGCTTGTCAAGGTTGGGCATGCCGCGGATCACGGCCGCCTCGTCCGGCTCCGAGAGCTCGCCTTTCTTTTTGCCGCCGTGGCTTTTGAGCGCGCGGATGGTCGCCACCACCACCACCGCATCGGGCCACAGCCCCGTCTGCCGGCACTTGATGTCAAGGAATTTCTCCGCGCCCAGGTCCGCGCCAAAACCGGCCTCGGTCACCACATAATCGGCCAGATGCAGCGCCATGTTGGTGGCGATATAGCTGTTGCAGCCGTGGGCGATATTCGCGAACGGGCCGCCGTGCATCAGGCATGGTGTTTTCTCCAGCGTCTGCACCAGATTCGGCCTGATCGCATCCTTAAGCAGCACCGCCATGGCGCCGGCCGCTTTTATATCGCCCGCCGTCACGGGCTTCTCATCAAACGTATACGCCACCTTGATGCGCGCCAGCCGCGCCTTCAAGTCATGCAGGTCGCTCGCCAGGCACAGCACCGCCATCACCTCCGACGCGGCGGTGATGTCAAAGCTGTCCTCACGCGGCATGCCGTTGGTGCGCCCGCCAAGGCCGCAGGTGATAAACCGCAGCTGACGGTCGTTCATGTCCATGCACCGCTTGATGGTAATACGGCGCGGGTCAATGCTTAGCGTATTGCCGTGGTGGATGTGATTATCCACCAGCGCGCAGAGCAGGTTGTTGGCCGCCGTCACCGCGTGCATATCGCCGGTAAAGTGCAGGTTGATGTCCTCCATCGGTATCACCTGCGCATAGCCGCCGCCGGCCGCGCCGCCCTTGATGCCAAACACAGGCCCCAGCGAGGGCTCCCGCAGCGTCAGGCACACGCGCTGCCCGCTCTGCTTCAAGGCGTCGGCCAGACCGATCGATACCGTCGTCTTGCCCTCGCCCGCCGGCGTCGGGTTAATCGCGGATACCAGTATCAGCTTGCCGTTGTTCTCGCCCTTGAGCCGCTCAAGTATCGACAGCGATACCTTGGCCTTGTTGTATCCAAACGGAATCAGCTCGTTTTCCCGTATGCCAACATCGTCGGCAATTTGCTGAATCGGTGTCAAATCGGCTTCTCTGGCAATTTGCAGGTCTGTTTTATATTGCATTTTATTCCCCTTGTCGTTATTACTGCTGCGTTCTATTATACTCAAAATGGCCGCGTTGACCACTCCCTTTTTTATCGGATGCTTTGCTCTGCTTGTTTTGATACATCAGCTCGTCAATGCGCGTGAACACCTCTTTGGCCGTCAGCCCGTCGGCAGCAGAAAACATCTTGAAACCGATGCTCACCTCCAGCTGATACGGCTTGACATTCTCGCTGTTAAACTTATTAAGGTGATCGCGGATGCGCCGGATCACACGCTTGGGCGTGCCGGCGGCGCACTGGTCGAGTATCACCAGAAACTCATCGCCGCCATACCGCGCCACAAAATCGCCCTTGCGCACGCTTTTCTTGAGCAGCGACGCGGCCGCCGCGATGGCGCGGTCGCCCTCCACGTGGCCAAAGCTGTCGTTGATATTCTTAAAGCCGTCAATATCCAGCATCAGCGCGGCAAAATTTCGGTTTGTGCGCGCATAGCCGGCGCGGCTGGTCTGCAGCATATCCTCCACATAATCGTCCAGGTACTTGCGGTTATACAGCCCTGTCAGATGATCCAGGTTCGCCTTCTCGCCCAGCATATATAGCTGCATCACCAGCAGCGCAAACGTCGCGAACGGCCACACGACCGCCACCTCAGTCGACACCGCCAGAGAAACAATGCCCGCCGCCACGGGCAGCATCGGCATCAGCAAATACGCCACGGCTTCCCCTTTGGACAGGTGCTTTTTCTGCCGCCACAGCAGCATCACCGCATACGCCACATAGGCGTAGGCGCAGGCGCTGGTGATATGGAAAAACCGCCCCCGCACAAACGTGTTCGCCGGTGATATGGCAAACAATATGTCATGGCCGGTGTTCAGCAGCAAAAAGCCGGTATACAGCGCCAGAGGCAGGCACAGCAGCAGCAGCTCATACCGCTTCACCTTATGGCCGCGCCGCATCGTGCAGAACAGCGCCCACATCAGGCAGAAAAACACGCAGAAGAACAGATATAACGACCATATCACCACAAGCAGCGCGGCGGCAAACGAACCGGGCCGGCCGCTCATGATCACCGCGGCGGTATTCAAAGCCAGTATGACGATGTTGCTGATAATCATCGCTCTGAAATACCGCTGCCGCAGCAGGCTGTCATGGCTGTTCCTCACATGGCTCACCAGCACAACCGCCATCACCAGCAGCGAGAGTATATTGATGTCATAGTCAACATACATGTTTTTTCTCCGGCTCTTAAACAGTCGGTCAATTCCGTATTCATTATAGTTGAAACGGCCAAAAAGTACAATCCACCCCTTCTGCCGCCATGATCCGCGGCAGCCCGCCGCTTTGCTTGCTTTTTTGCGCCGCCACGGTTATAATTGCACTGTGTCGGCAGGGCTGCTGTTTTTCTCTGAAAGCATGCCCGGCAGGCGCTCTTTGATAGACCATATCAGCTCATTATTGGGCTGTCATATTTTTTTATCACAAAGGAGAGACCATGAAAACCAAAGCGGTGCGGCTATACGGCAAAAACGACTTACGGCTCGAGACCTTCGAGCTTCCACCCATCCGGCAGGACGAAATTCTTGCCAAAGTTGTCTCCGACAGCCTTTGCATGTCGTCATACAAGGCCGCCAGGCAGGGGGCAGAGCACAAGCGCGTGCCGGATGATATCGCGACCAACCCCACCATCATCGGCCACGAGTTCTGCGGAGAGATCCTTGAGGTGGGCAGCGAATGGAAGCACCTGTTCGCCCCGGGGGACAAATTCTCAATCCAGCCCGCCTTCAACTACAAGGGCTCGCAATATGCCCCGGGCTATTCATATCCGAACATCGGCGGCGACGCCACGTATGTGATCGTGCCGCCCGAAGCCATGATACAGGACTGCCTGTTAAAGTACGAGTCCGATACGTTTTTCTACGGTTCGCTGGCCGAGCCGATGAGCTGCATCGTGGGCACGTTCCACGCTTTCTATCACACCCGCCAGGGCGAATACGTCCATGATATGGGTATTGTGGAAGGCGGCAACATGGCGATACTCGCGGGCGTGGGGCCCATGGGCCTCGGGTCCATCGACTACGCGCTGCACTGCGGCCGCCGGCCGCGCCTGCTCGTGGTCACGGATATCGACGACGTCCGTCTTAAGCGCGCCGCACGCATCTACACGGTGGAAGAGGCCG
>CAZNVX010000127.1:0-7880 GCA_964576225.1 uncultured Christensenellaceae bacterium | reverse complement strand
CATCATGGAATGCGGCATCGAAATCGTGGCAGAGCCGCCAGGCAAGAAACTTCAGAAGCTTTCGCTGCTCTCAGGCGGAGAAAAGGCGCTGACAGCGATAAGCCTGCTGTTTGCGCTGCTCAAGATAAACCCGTCGCCTGTATGCATACTCGATGAGATCGACGCGGCTCTCGACGACGCCAATGTGCTAAAGTTCTCGGAGTATCTTGAGAAATATGCGCGTGATGTGCAGTTTATCGTGATCACGCACCGCAAACCGACAATGGCGGTATGCGACAGTTTGTTTGGTTTCGCGATGGAGGAGAAGGGCGTGTCCAAGCTGCTCTCGGTACGGCTGGACAGGGAGGGCGCATGAGCAGCCTGTTTGATAAGGTCAGAGGCGGTCTGAAAAAAACGCGGGACAATATATCGTCAAAGGTCAATGGTGTGCTGGCGTCATTCAAGAGGATTGATGACGCGTTTTTCGACGAACTGGAGGAAACGCTGATACTTTGCGACATCGGCGTGAGCGCCGCGGAGCACATCATGACGGCGCTGCGCTCAAAGGTCAAGGAAAACAAGCTGACCGACCCGGAGTCACTCAAGCCGGTGCTCATCGGCATCATTGCGGATATGCTGCCAAAAGGCCAGGCAGATATCGACACGCCATGCGCAGTGCTGGTGGTGGGTGTGAACGGCGTTGGCAAAACAACGGCCATTGGCAAAATGGCACACTACCATATATCGCGCGGCAAGTCGGTGGTGCTGGCCGCAGCCGATACCTTTCGGGCAGCGGCAACCGAACAGCTTGGACAATGGGGTGAGCGTGCCGGCGCGCGTGTCGTAAAATACGGCGAGGGTGCGGACCCCGCGGCTGTGGTATATGACGCGGTGGATTCCGCGCAGCACCGCAGCATCGACGTGGTGATCTGCGACACGGCCGGGCGGCTGCACAACAAGAAGAACCTGATGAACGAGCTTTCTAAGATCAGCCGCGTGATCGAGAAGACTTATGACGAGGCGCACCGTCATACATACCTGGTGCTGGACGCCACCACCGGCCAGAACGCTATCGCTCAGGCGCGTGAGTTCAGCCAGGTGACCAGCCTGACCGGGCTGATACTGACCAAAGTGGACGGCACAGCAAAGGGGGGGATCGTCTGCGCCATTTGCGGCGAGTTAAAGCTGCCTGTTGTGTTTCTGGGTGTGGGCGAGGGCATGGACGACCTTGAACCGTTTGATCCGATGGATTTTGCGCGCAGCCTGTTTGAGTAGTGATGCTGTTTGGGTTTAAGGCCTTTAGCCGCCGCCGTCAACCTTTTGCCAAAAAGGAGCCGGTTAAACAATGAAGAAGGTGTTTCTTGCACTGATCATCGCTGCCTCATTGCTGCTTTTATCAGCATGCGCGCAGTTTCAAGCCTTTGAAGCATCGGAAATACGTCTCATATCCAGAGAAGAAGGTGTTAAAGCGGTTCTATATCCGCAGGATGAGGATTATATGATGCTCATCGAAGCATGCACGGGATGTATTGATACGGATATTCCTGCATGCCCATTTGGAATCAGTGAGATGCAGTTTGTCATAGGAGAGAAAACAATCAGTGTCTATCCTGCGGGAGACCAGTGTACCAAATTTGCATTGGGAGAGCTTGAGTCGGGAAAAGAGCTGTCTGTCGTATATATCACTGAAGATAAAATGAATATAATTCATGATGTTCTAAATAAATATGGCATTCAAACACAAGGTGCATAGAAGAAATCTCTTTAGGCATACTGTAAAGTTTTTTTGCTTTACAGTATGCTATTTTTATGCTATAGTGCAATGGAAACAAATGAGCGAAGGTCTGCTGATGGAAAAGGATTTTATGACAGTGCCGCTGCTGGACACATACGCAGGTCTGCTGACGGAAAAACAGCGGCGGCTCTGCGATATGTACTACAATCAGGACTACTCGCTGGCGGAAATCGCGGAGATTGAACGCATCACGCGGCAGGCTGCACGGGACGGCATTGAAAAAGCGCGGGCACGGCTGATGACGCTAGAGAGCTGCCTGGGGTTTTCGGGAAAGCGGCAGAGAACGCTGGACGTGCTGGAAAAAGCACGCTGCGGACAGAGCCAAACAGAGACATTAAGCGAACTATCCGAAATATGGGAGCAACAAAATGGCATTTGAGAGTCTTTCGGAAAAGCTATCACATATATTCTCCAAGCTGACCAACAGAGGCAAGCTGACGGAAGTTGAGGTGAAGGCCGCGCTGCGCGAGATCAAGCTGGTGCTGCTGGAGGCTGACGTCAACTTCAAGGTTGTCAAGGGCTTTCTCCAGCGGATTGGCGAACGCGCTGTGGGTAAAGAGGTGCTTGAGAGCTTGACGCCCGGCCAGCAAGTCATCAAGATCGTGCGCGATGAGCTTGTGAATACGCTCGGAGAACGGTACGAAGGTGTACACTTCACGGCCAACCCGCCCACCGTTGTCATGATGTGCGGCCTGCAGGGCGCGGGTAAAACCACAATGTGCGGAAAGCTTGCCAAGCTGTGGGCGAAAGACGGCCGAAGCATGATGCTGGCGGCATTGGATATCTATCGCCCGGCAGCCATTAAACAGCTTGAGGTGGTGGCCGGTCAGGCGGGCGCGGCGTTTTTCGAACGGGGTACGCAGGATCCTGTGAAAACAGCCAAACAGGCTGTTGAGGAGGCCAGGCGCCGGTTGATAGACGTGCTGATACTCGACACAGCCGGGCGTCTGCACATCGACGCGGATATGATGGACGAGGTCAAGCGTGTCGCGTCGGCGGTGAATCCGCACGAAAAGCTGCTGGTGGTTGATGCGATGACGGGTCAGGACGCCGTCAACGCGGCGGCGGCGTTCAACGAACAGCTGGAGCTGACCGGCGTTGTGCTGACCAAGCTGGATGGCGATACACGCGGCGGTGCTGCGATATCCGTCCGGGCGGTGACCGGAAAGCCCATCAAGTTTGCCGGTGTGGGCGAGAAGCTGACCGATGTGGAGGTCTTCCATCCAGACCGCATGGCAGGGCGTATCCTTGGCATGGGCGATGTTCTCTCGCTGATAGAGAAGGCTGAGCAGGGCTTTGAAGCGGAAAAGGCGGCGGCACTTGAGAAGAAGCTGCGAAAGGCTGAGTTCACGCTGGAGGATTTTTTAGAGCAAATGGCTCAGCTTAAAAAGATGGGCGGTTTGCAGGATATGCTGGCCATGCTGCCGGGGGGCAACAAGCTGGGCAATGTCCAGCTGGATGAAAAGCAAATGGCCCGCACAGAGGCGATCATCAAATCAATGACGCCTGATGAAAGGCGGCGCCCGGGCATCATCGGCGGCAGCCGCAAAAAGCGGATCGCCAGCGGCAGCGGCACGAAGGTGCAGGACGTAAACCGCCTGCTTGCGCAGTTTGAGCAGATGACCAAAATGATGAAGGGCATGAGCGGAAAACACGGACGCAAAGGTATGTTGGGCATGCCTTTCTGATAAAAACGACCCTGTCCGGCGCCATATGCCGGCAGTGGCCCGATAAAAATAATACTTTGGAGGATACAATGGCAGTTAAAATCAGATTAAAGAGAATCGGCGCAAAGAAAAACCCGTTTTACCGCATCGTGGTGGCGGATGCCCGGTCTCCGCGTGACGGACGTTTTATCGAAGAGCTTGGCAATTACGATCCGATGAGCAAAAAATGCGTTGTGGACGGAGAGAAAGCGCTGACATGGATCAAGAACGGAGCCCAGCCCACGGAAACGGTACGCTCACTGCTGAAAAAGAACGGCGTTCTTTCGTAGGTGGCGGTTATGTTGGAGCTTGTAAAATACATTGCTGAATCACTTGTCGACAAACCTGAGGAAGTCAAGCTCAAGCAGGTCGAGAGTGATAAAGCCATCGTGATCGAGCTGTCAGTCGCGCGGGATGATATGGGAAAGGTCATCGGCAAACAGGGCCGGATTGCCAAGGCCATCCGTGCTGTGGTCAAGGCGGCCGCGCCGCCGTCGGGCAAGAAATATATCGTCGAAATCGTGGAACATGATTGAAATCGGACGGCTTTTAAAACCTCACGGTATCCGCGGTGAAATAAAGGCGCAGCTTTATTCGGATAATTTTGAAGCATTTATTCGTCGCGGGTACGCTTACATCAAACAGAACGGCGATCTGAGGCGCATCAGCTATGCTGTCACGCGCCAGAATCCGCCGTTTCTTTTTTTGCGCGTTGCGGGTGTGGGCTCTCGCTCAGATGCCGAGGCGTACTGCGGGCAACCTTTATTGCTGCACAGAAAAGAGTTTGAGGCGCCGGAACAGGGCGAGTATTACATTGTGGACCTGATCGGCCTTAAAGTGGTGGATAACCAAGGCGTGGAACTGGGTGTTTTGCAGGACGTGCTGCAGCATGGCGCGGCGGATGTCTATGTGGTGCGCGGGCCGCAAAGCTTTATGTTTCCTGCGCTCAAGCGTGTGATCACCGGTGTCGATCTGGAGCAAGGCATGATACGCCTTGATGCGCAAGCGCTCTCGGAGGTGGCTGTTTATGACAGCGTATAATGTGCTGACATTGTTTCCGGCCATGTTTTCGTCCGTCTGTGAATCCAGCATATGGGCGCGCGCAATATCCGCCGGTCTCGTCGCCATCAACACGGTTGACATCAGGGATTTCGCGACAGACAAGCACAGGCGCGCGGACGATTATCCGCTGGGCGGCGGCGCGGGCATGGTGCTCAAGCCGGAGCCTGTGGATGCCTGTTTCCGCGATGTGGCTGCGCGCTGTCAACAGCCTTATGTGAATGTCTACATGACGCCGGCGGGGAAAAAGCTCAATCACTCAATGGTTGTGCATCTGGCGCAGTATAAAACCATCAACATACTTTGCGGGCACTATGAGGGTGTGGACGCGCGCGTATTGGCTCGGCACATCGGCCTCAACATATCCGTGGGAGATTATGTGCTCACAGGAGGCGAACTGGCCTCCATGGTGCTGATCGACGCATGCATCCGTCATGTTGAAGGCGTTTTGGGAAACAGTGAATCGGCAGCCGGTGAGTCGTTCACAGACGGGCTGCTCGAACACCCTCAATACACGCGGCCGGCGGTGTATGAGGGTGAAGCCGTACCGGAGGTGCTTCTGTCCGGCCATCATGCCAATGTCGCGGCATTTCGGCGACAGGCCTCACTAAAGGAAACGGCACGCAGCCGGCCAGATCTTTTATCAAAAGCATGCCTGACCCGTGCGGATATCGAATACATTACCCGTCCGGATTTGGAATGCGGTGACTGACCGGGCAGACAGTTCGCTATATCGCACGCTTATGCGGTATAATAAGCCATAGGAGGTGCGTAAATGGCAAAATTTATTATCGTGGTGATGGACAGCTTGGGTATCGGTGAGCTGCCCGATGCACACCTTTATGGTGACGAGGGCTCGGATACGCTGGGGAATATCATCAGCGCTTACCCTGATATCAGGCTGGGCAACCTTGGCAGGCTGGGGTTATGCCTGTTGAAGGATCTGCCTTGTGACACCGGCATTATCGGCGCGTATGGCAAGGCTGCGGAGAAGTTTGCGGGCAAGGATACGACCGGCGGACACTTCGAGATAGCCGGCTTGGTGCTGGATCAGCCGTTCCCGACTTTTCCAGACGGTTTTCCGGATGATTTCATCCACGCCTTCGAGCGTGCGGTTGGCCGCAAAACCATCGGCAACTATCCGGCCTCCGGCACTGAGATCATTAAGCATCTGGGTTCGCATCACGTCAAGACGGGCGACCTGATCGTGTATACATCAGCGGACAGCGTGTTCCAGATTGCCATGCATAAGGATATAATACCCATTGAAGAACAGTACCGTATTTGCCGCATCGCACGGGAGCTGCTGGTGGGGCCGCTGGCTGTGGGGCGCGTTATCTGCCGCCCGTTTACCGGCATCGAGGGCGAATACTCCCGCACAATAAACCGCCGCGACTTTTCTTTCGAGCCGCCGGGTGAAACCATCCTCACAGCTGTCAAGTCAGCAGGGCTTGAAGTGGCGGGCGTCGGCAAGATCGAGGATATTTTCGCTCATGTCGGGCTGACACGCAGCAAGCACACCACAGACAACGATTCAGGGATTACAGCGACCATCGAATACATACGCGGTGATTTCGACGGCCTTGTGTTTACCAATCTGGTCGATTTCGATATGCTCTACGGTCATCGGAACAATGCAGAGGGGTATAAACTGGCGATTGAAGCGCTGGACGCACGTGTGCCCGAAATTCTTGCGGCATTGCGTCCCGACGACATCGTTTTGTTCACGGCCGACCATGGGTGTGATCCCACAACGGCCAGCACTGACCATTCGCGCGAATATGTGCCGATACTCTGTTACGGGAATGCGGTTATTCCCCGTACAAACATCGGCGTGCGCGAATCTTTTTCAGATATAGCGGCGACAGCAGCCGAATTCTTCGGGCTCGAGCATACCCGATTCGGAACGTCTTTTTATCAGCTCATCACAGGAGGTAAAAGGCCATGACCAGGAAGAGTATAGACAGCGCGTTTGATTATTTGAGCCATGTTGCGCTGCAGCGTCCGTCGCTTTGCATCACGCTGGGCAGCGGCCTTGGCGGCTATGCCGACTCTCTGGAGGATGCGCAGGTCATTGATTATGCTGATATCCCCGGTTTCCCGCAGTCAACGGTGCCCGGCCATGCGGGGCGGCTGGTATTCGGACAGCGTCTGGGAGTTCCGGTGGTGTGCATGCAGGGGCGCTTCCATTGCTATGAAGGCTATTCGCCTGCCCAAACGGTTATACCGCTGCGCGCGTTGATCAGGCTGGGAGTCAGACGCCTGCTGGTCACCAATGCTGCCGGCGGCGTTAACGAAGCTTTCCGTCCGGGCGATATCATGATCATAGAGGATCATATCAATTTTACTTTTCTGAATCCGCTTGAAGGAGCCAACCTTGATGATTTCGGGCCGCGTTTCCCGGATATGACGTTTGCGTACAGCGAAAAGCTGGTGTCCGCGCTCAAGACGGCGGCGCGCCGGCATGACATCAATGTGCAGACAGGTGTGTATGCGATGATGAAAGGCCCGTCGTTCGAGACGCCGGCCGAGATAAAAGCGCTGCGCCTTTTGGGTGCGGACGCGGTGGGTATGTCGTCCGTGCCTGAGATCGTCGCCGCGGCGCACGCTGGCGTGGCTTCTGCGGCGCTGTCGTGTATTACCAATATGGCGGCGGGCATTGTCAACCAGCCGCTGACGCACGACGAAGTGATGGAGACAGGTCAAATCGCTGCGGGCCGCATCCGCACGCTCATTGATGGTTTTCTCGAACAGGTTGGGGGCTGAAGAGGTACCGTATATGTCATGGGATAAGTGAATACCATTCGAATATCAAAGCTTACTCAAATATCTTCGGCCTCCCGAATCTGTTCCAGTCTGAGCCGACGTATACGCCGCCGCTTACGATATTATGATACACACGTTTGTCAATGGTGCGCTTTAACACCACGCCGCAAAAACCGCTGACGGCCTCGTAGATATGACCGTGCCGACCCATGATGCCCATGTGCGAGATGCGTTTGTCCGGCCCTTCATAGAATACGATATCGCCCGGACGAAGCTCATCTTTGGCAATTGGCGTGCAAAAATCGTGGTATGTGTCGTGCGCAGTGCGGTCCACCGGTTCGCCGTAAAGGTTCAGCACGTCCGAAGCCGCATACCACCAAAGGCCGCTGCAGTCCCATGCATACCCCTCGGGAAAGGCCCGGCCGTTTTGCTCCGCATCATCGGCGATTGCATAAAAGTATTCCAGCCGCCCATCGGAAAAATAATCAGGATATCTTTCATACATCGTATCGATAAACCGGCGGGTGATCTGCGTTCCCTGCCCGGCAAAAATGTAATGCCCGCCAACGCACTTG
>CAZNVX010000126.1:0-7910 GCA_964576225.1 uncultured Christensenellaceae bacterium | reverse complement strand
GCTTGTCGTGTTTCACGCTCCTGATCTTCTTGGATATATCCTTGGCGTACATATCATTCATTATGGCTCTGAAAGGCGTTAAGTCATTTGCCGTGCTGTCTTGCCCCGTATCAATGCCATCCAGCAAAGAGATGAACCGCACATGATGCTCCGGAAAATAGCGCTCCATGTAATAACCCGTCTGTATATAGTCTCTCCCCAGCCTTGATAAGTCCTTGACGACCACCATGTTGACCTGCTTCTTCTCAATGTCTAAAACCATTCTGTTAAAGTCGGGCCGTTCAAATGTTGTGCCGCTGATGCCATCGTCAATGTACGTATCGTATACACGGAGCCTGTGCGCCTGGGCAAAACCGCTCAGCAGGCTGCGCTGATTGGTCACGCTCTGTGATTCTGCCGCGCCGTTATCATCCTCCTTTGACAACCGGATATACAACGCAGCTCTGTAAACCGCTGGATCGCCGATCTCAAAATGCATGCCAAGCCTCCCTTTGACAGCAGACCCCCTGTTTATTTATGAGTGCCACCAAAAGCTTCCTGTTGCGAGTTTCCGGCGATCTCAGCCAATATAAACGATATCAGTGCCTGTTTGACAAGTTCCCCGATGTGGCCACCCTCGTCGCAAAACAAGCAAACCACTTCAGTATTATCATTTTTCATAAGCCGCCCCTCCCACTAGTAATGACTATGCACATCCGCAGTGATTCTTTCATCGTTGCCGATATATGGTTGCGGCTTGTTCTGACGCGACGGTGTCTTGTCACGTACAGACCCTCACAACAAAGCGTCATGGCATGACTGCCGGGGCAGTTCGGTAATAACACAGGGCTCGATTTCAGTGGAATATCGTATGGATAAACAGCTTATAAATAGAATATCCAGAAAGGGACAGAGATGAGCCGGGATTCTGAAAACATCAATGATAACCCGCAAAACCTGCTTCGCTTGAGCTCGGTTTCCGAGCTTGAGACGCTTTGCCTTTCCCCCGGTTACGTGAATGCAGTAAAACAACTAATTGAAAGTATCCATCATCCTTTGCGTATAGCCCTGACCAGCCAAAAGACCATACTGCTCGAGTTCTGCAAGCCAAACGGTGACTATATTTCATTTGAAATTGCTTCTGACAACAGAATCATAGCCAACAAAAGTACGTATCACGAAACGTTTCTTGATAAGCAAATTGAATACAATGATGTTCCCATGGAGGTTGACTTGTTTTATTGTCTTTAGGACAGATCATATTATCAGGAATATCAAATTTTCCGGCCGGCTGTACGGCCGCTTGCCCCCGCATCAAAAACCATCAGCACCAATTCCTCGTAAGAATAATAGAGTATAAGGAAATCTTACATATTCGGAGATGCATGGATGTTTATCACGTTGTCTTCCGCAATGGAGGCTGCTTTGCTCGTCATAGCGGTATCGACAGATACGTTTTTTGCAAGCTTTGCCTATGGGACAAATAAAATAAGAATACCAATCTTTTCGGTATTGATCATCAACATCATTTGTACCGCGGTGCTGGCTCTTTCTGTGTTGCTGGGTTCCATCATCGGCCCCCTGATTCCCTCATCCATCACAACAGCCATCTGCTTTTCAATCCTGTTGGTTCTCGGCATCTCTAAATTGTTTGACAGCTCAATAAAATCACTGATCAGAAAGCACGAAGGTCTGAGCAAGGAAATCAAGTTTTCCATGTTCAATTTAAACTTTATTCTGAATATTTACGCGGATCCCCAAAAGGCTGACAAGGATTGCTCACGGGTGCTTTCACCGCTTGAAGCCACATCCTTGGCTGTCGCCTTGTCCCTGGACGGCCTGGCAGCCGGTTTCGGAGCGGGGCTTGTGGACATCAACCTGATAGCGGTCGCTCTCTTCTCCCTTGTGTTCGGCATCATATCAGTCATGGCCGGATGCCATATCGGCAATAAAATAGCTGAGAAAATAACGGTCAACATGTCATGGTTAAGCGGTGTGCTGCTCATAGTACTGGCCGTATTGAAGCTGATTAAATAGGCGCCCACATACATTAAAGAGCAACCTGAACCAGCATACGGCTCCGGCAAGAATACAGAGACTCGCAGGCCGCTTTGCTCCATCGGGCAGTTTTCGTTTATCCTGATAAGCCGTAATAATATCTGAAAATGCCCGGCTTGTAATTCCTTTTCGGCTGTGATTAATTCTGTTCCGCTTCGAATATATTTGAGAAGAAACACCGTAACGCAGTCCATCTGGAGGTTATCTATGCTCGTTGTTGTGGTTTTGTTTACTATGGGCTTGCTGATGCTGTACAAAGGCGGTGATGTCTTTGTGAACGAAGCCATCTATTTCGCCAGAAAACTCCGGATGTCCGAATTGCTTATCGGGACAACAATTGTGAGCATAGGAACAACACTGCCGGAAGTCTCCGTGTCAGCGCTGGCCAGTGCAGACGGTATATCCGGCATCGCGTACGGCAACGCGCTGGGCTCCGTCATATGCAATACAGCGTTGATCGCAGGCGTGCTGTTGCTGTTAATGCCAACGAAAATCAACAAGAGTGAAATCACCCAGAGCACATTGTTCTTCTTTATCACCGTGGTCATACTGTTGGTTTTCGGCATTATTATCGGCACTGTCCATATACTGGCCGGTTTGACTCTGCTGTGCATTTATACGCTGTATATGTTCACAGCCATTCACAGATCGCGAAAGCATCCCGCGGATATATCCAAGGCTGAAATATACGAAAAGTCCGAAGGCTCTCTTATAAAGCATGCGCTGCTGATGACGCTGGGCGCAGCGCTGATTTTTTTTGGATCTCGCCTCCTTGTCAGCAACGGGATACAGATTGCACAGGCATTGGGAGTGCCGGAGCGCGTGATTGCCTTAACCTTTGTATCTGTGGGCACCTCGCTGCCCGAGCTGGTCACCGCTATTGTCGCCATTGCCAAAAAGCATGGAGCCATTTCGCTCGGGAACATCATCGGCGCCAGCTTCATGGATTTATCCGTGGTCATCGGTGTGTCATCAATTATCATGCCCATAACCATACCGGCGGATATACTGCGAACTGATATATACTTTCTTCTGATAGCCATGATCGCGCTGACTGCGCCCGCGATATTGCGGGGCCAAACCTTTCGGGTTCAGGGGGCGTTCCTGCTGGCTTTTTATACGTGGTATTGCATCATGCTGTTCAGCGGTCATTATACCGGCGTTTTTCTGCAGTATGCTATCCCTTAAGATCGGAATACAACTGTGCGCCCTGTTTGCAACCCATAATGGACCATTAAGCTTATGACCTTGTCTGACAGCAAATCAAGCTATCGCCATTTGTGCCCCATAAAAGAAGCCATGACGCATTCTCCGGAAGCAGGTGTCTCCCGGAGAATGCACCGATCGGCTTTCATAAGCCATACTCGGAATAAAGATTAATAGAACACACATACCAGCATCCCGGAGTATGATATCCTCGTGATATATGCAAACACAATCCGTCCGCAGGGCATAACCCGTCAATCACTTCTCCTGGTTGGGCTGTCCGTTCCATGCTGTCAGCCCCCCGTCCACCGGGATGTTCACGCCGCACAGATGCTCGGCATTGTCCGATGCCAGATAAACGATCACATTGGCGCACCATTCTGGCTCACAGAGCTTTTTGTCAGGCATGTTTTTTCTGAAGCTTTCCAGCACGGCTTCGGTGCATCCTGTTAAAAACATAGGCGTTTTCACAGCGGAAGGAGATACGATATTGACGCGCACCCCTTTGACTGAATAGTCCATGGCCATCGCTCTGGAAAGCGCGGTTACCGCTCCCTTTGTGGCGCAATAAAGCGACATATTATAATCACCGCCCATTCCCGAAACGGATGACACGTTGATCACCGCGCCTTTTTTCTTGTTAAGCATTTGAGGTATAAGGGCTTTGCAGGTGTTGAAAATGCCGCGGACATTGATGTCAAACTGGTAATCGTAATCGTCCATTGGGGCCTCGTGCAAAAGACCCACTCTGAATACAGCAGCGCAGTTGACAAGCACATCGCATCCGCCGTGTTCACCGAGCAGCTTTTCTATGCCGGCAACGTCTTCCGAGCGGGCCACATCTGCAGCCTGCGCAAAAAGCATGCCAGCTTCGACGCTTGCCGACAGCTCAGAAAATGCCGTGTCAAGCGTTTCCTGCTTCCAGTCAGTCATAAACACCCGATCACCCTGATCCAAAAACGCTTTGGCCGTGGCCTTGCCAATACCGCTTGCCGCTCCAGTCACCACTACATTTCTCACCATAATATTCTCCTCCCGTCCTTGCTTGAATTTATGGAATTTCATTGCCAATACTCTATACTGCCTTTAATTGCTGAAAAATCGGCCCCTCCCTCAAAAAGCTGAGGGAGGGGAAGTAAATACATTATTTGCCAGTTATTCTACACAACACACGATTAATACGCTCTAAATCTACTCCCAGATCGGATCCAGCTTCAGTTCAGGCGGGAACTTCTTGGCATACTCTTCTGCATCCGCCCAGTTATCCGCCCAGCTGAAATCCAGGAAGTGCTCATGCAGCGCCGCCACATGCGCTCTTAAGGCATCAAGGCTGCCAAATTTCTGCATCCTTGCGGGGAAGTAGTAGTCGTGCTGTCCAAGCACCGTCCCGCCGCCGGCTTGACGGTCATACGTCAGCCCCAGCTCCTTGCACTTCGACAGCGATATCAGCCGGAAGTCGTACGGATACTGCGGGTTGCTGCTTTCCATCTGCTTTAATATCTGCTCCAGGTTATCCTTTGTCGGCCCGGCATTGAAGCTGGGATGGGTATCAATACCTGCGGCCTTGGCGAGATCCATCAGCTGGTCATCGCCGTAGAGGTCGAGCCGCCCGGCCTGAATCATTTCATCCGGCAACGGATACCATTCACCCACGCACATATCATACAGCATCGAAACCATCCTGCCGCCGAAGTACGGAATGGCAAAGCCGGAAGTCACAAGGAAGTTGCCGTCAAGTATCGCCTGAGCGGTGGTCATCTCCATATCACGCGAGGCCGTGTAAGGCCCGATATTGAGGCCGCGGTCTTCCAGCGCCCGAAGCGCACCCGTCGTCTGGGAGTCATTGGCGCCCCAGAAGCCTTCGTAGTCGGTGCGCACCGCCAAAGACGCTTCGGCTGCGGCACGGCCGCCCTCGTAGCCCCACTCACCGTATTGATGCCCCAGCAGCTCAATTTCGGGATAGTTTTTCCATGCCTGGAAAACACCCAGGTTTATGTACACCGTGGACACCGTGGCCGCCGTTTTGCTGGCCTGGTGGTGCAGCAGCTTGGTCTTGCCGTCCTGCGTCATCTTCTCCATCAGCAGCATCAGCGGAAGAAATGTCTGCTCGTCCGAAAGCGGCGTGTTGTCCACAACCCAGCGCGGCCCCAGATCTCCCGGGAACAGGTCTCCGGTATAGCCAAAGTGGGTTGCGATGAACACGTTATTGTCTTCCGCGATCCTGACGATTTCGGGCAGGGCCGACATCGACGGGCAGTTCAGCGTAATCGCCTTGGCGCCTGATGCAATCATGCTCTGTGTGATTTCGATCCATTCCGCGTCGGATGTGGCCAGCGCGCTCTGGAACTTAAGGCCCAGCTGCTCAGCCGCCTGCTTGTTGGCCTGAAGCACCATCATGGCATATTCCTGTTCCAGCTGGAACGTGATATGCCCCACCAGGAAGCTCTCGCCCGGCTCGGCGTTTTTATACTGTTGTGCAAGCTTCATGCGCAGCTCTTCCCTGCCGGCCTCGTCTTCGGGCACCACAAGATTATCAAAATCGATCTCTTCCGTAGCGCCCTGGTCTTGAGCGGGTTCTGCCACGCCATCGTCTGCCGGCGCAGGTTCCGCCACACCGGGTTCTGCAACCGGGGGCTCCGGCACTGCCTGGGGTGTGCAGCCGGCAAGCGGCATCAACATCGAAACAACCACCAGCATAACAACCAGTAACATGAACTTCTTCTTCATTTCATACCTCCTCCATTTTTAAAAAGCTAATAGTCAAAATCAATTGTCATCGTTATTTGGCCAACACCACCTCCTTGTATCTATCCTCCCGACCGCTGCCCTTTTGGTGCGCAAATCTCATCAAGTCTGATATGCCGGGATACTGTTATTTGATAACTTTGATTTTTTTCCTGTCTGTGGTGACAATGCTCATAATGATGGCAATGGCACCGAATACGACAACCTGTATGTCCTGACCATAGCCCATCATCAGCAGGCCGGTCTGCGTCCATGTGATGATAATCACACCCAGCAGCGTCCGGTGCGGGCCGCCCACGCCGCCGGACAGCGCAGTGCCGCCGGCCACAACGCTGGCAAACAGGGGCAGCGTCATGTCGGCGCCGATAGCCACCGATCCGCCTCCCATCTGAGCCATGTAAAGTATGCCGGCCAGCCCTGCCATCAGGCTCGAGAGCATAAACACGCTGATCCTTGTTTTGCTTACGTTGATGCCCGAGTGCGCGGCTGCAGCCGGGTTGCCTCCGATGGCGTAGATACGCCTTCCAAAGGGAGTGATGACCGCGAGCAGCGTGCTCACAATAAGCACGGCCATGGCCCAGTAGAATATCGATGGCAGACCGCCGATAAACGTAATGGACAGGCTTCTGAAAACCTTGTTTTCCATCATGCGAAGGAACCCTTGAGACATGTAGAGCGCCACGCCGTCGATGACAATGGATATCCCCAGCGTCACCAGAAAAGACGGCACCTTCAGCTTTGTAAATATCAACCCGTTGATAAAGCCGATCAGCACGCTGACCAACAGCGCCGCGGGCAACACCCAAAGCCCGATCTGGTTGATGTAGGTCACACAGAACAGCGCGGAGAACTTAAGCACGCTCACCACAGAGAAGTCAAAAGACCCCATCATGATGACGAATGTAAGCCCGCATGCGGCGATCAGAAAGTATGACATTGAATAGACCAGGGAAACGATGCCCTGATATTGGAGGAAAAAGGGGTTGACCATCTGAAAACCGCCAATCAGTATCACCATCACCGCCACGGCAATAATGAGAGACATATTATCACCGGTCCATCGTCTGAATTGGCCGACTCCGCCTTCACATGCTGTTTGATTCTTCATGATACCTCAACCCCCCCTTTGTTAATGCTTCTCGAGCCCACAATGATCGACGCAATCAGCATAAGACCCACCAGCAGTTCAATCGCCTGAGGGGGGAGCATCGCCACATTCAGCCCCCGGATAAGCACAGTCAGTGTGATGGCGCCCAGCACCGTTCTCTGCGGTCCGCCGCTGCCCCCCATCAAAGGAGTCCCGCCCAGTATGATGGCAACGAGCGGTTCGTTCATCATGTTGAGATTCATCTGCACCGGCACCGATCCGCCCATATGCTGGAAAAGTATGATTGAGCCGATACCGGTAAACAGCCCGCTGATGGTGAATACCAGCACTTTCAGCCGACTCACCCGGATACCCGCCATGTGCGCCCCCTCTTCGTTGGAACCCAGGGCATAGAAATACGGCCCCAGCACGGTGCGTTTCATCAGGAAAATAGCGGCGAACAGTATGGGAATCGACCAAAGCAGCGCGGTGGGGATCACTGGCATCACCGATGCCGTCAGGAATTCATACCCCTTCACCGACCGCGGGTATCCGCCGGACAATATCGCCGTAATCCCCCAATAGGTGATCATGACGCTCAATGTCAGTATGAACGAGGGGATACGGGCTTTGGCCTGTATCATGCCATTCATAAAACCGGTTAGCAGACCCAGCAAAGGAAATACCAGTATGGCGATAAGCCCCACAACGGGAACTAGAAGCCATACCAAAATGCCGCCCAGCATCCATATGCCCACAAAGGACAAGTCGAGCGAGCCTGTTGTCATCACAATGGAGGGACCTGCCGCAAAAAGCATCAGCCTGACGAATTGCT
>CAZNVX010000125.1:0-7916 GCA_964576225.1 uncultured Christensenellaceae bacterium | reverse complement strand
CGCCGCGTTTAGCCCGCCCCCTTTAATCATGCACATCACAAACTCCTTGGCGGCACGGCTGTCAATCTTATCAAGCACGCTGCGGCTCTCGGCCACGATACACGCGCTTTTGTCCACAGCGGCATAATAAAACTTGTCCCGCCCCAGCTGCGAAAAGCCCACCAGCCCTTTTTCGGCCATCCGCTTGATATATGTCGCGTAGGTGTTATACTTCCAGTCCATTTCCCCGCCCATCGTGTCAATGATGCCCGAGATGGTCTGGTTCGGCTTCTTCCACAGGGCGGACATCACCGCCCATTCAGCTTTGGTCAGCGTATTTTGCATCACTGTATCCTCATTTCCATGTTTGCTCGATTAGTCACTACAATTGTAGTGTTATGTGCAACCGATGTCAAGTAAAATTTTCAAATACGGCTTCCCATGCCAGCGGCGGCATTCTTGCTTGATTTTTTCAGGATATTATATAATAATGTTTCAAGCGACATATTGGGGAGTTATCAGAAAATGGATTTATTGCAGATAGAGAAAAAGTGGCAGCGCAAATGGGACGAAACCGGGCTTTACAAGTTTGACCGCAGCCGCGTGGATAAAAAGAAATACGTGCTCGAGATGTTTTCATATCCGTCCGGCGCGCGCCTGCACCTGGGGCATTGGTACAACTACGGCCTGTCCGACACCTACGCGCGCTTTTTGCGCATGCAGGGGTATGAGATTTTCCAGCCGATGGGTTTTGACGCGTTCGGCCTGCCCGCGGAGAACTACGCCATCAAAACGGGCATCCATCCGGAGGATTCCACGCTCAGCAACATCGAGACCATGGAAAAGCAATTAAAAGAGATGGGCGCGATGTTCGACTGGGATTACGAGCTTAAAACCTGTCAGCCCGACTATTATAAATGGACGCAGTGGTGCTTTTTGCAGCTGTACAAAAAAGGTCTCGCCTACCGCAAGGCCGCGCCCGTCAACTGGTGCGAGAGCTGCAACACCGTGCTTGCCAACGAACAGGTGATAGACGGCGGCTGCGAGCGCTGCGGCACATCCGTCACGCGCAAGCACCTCACGCAGTGGTTCTTTAAAATCACCGACTACGCCGAGCGCCTGCTCGATAACCTGGACACGCTCGACTGGCCGGAAAAAACCAAGATGATGCAGCGCAACTGGATCGGCAAATCCGTGGGCGGCGAGATCACGTTCGCGCTGGAAAACGGCGAAAGCTTTTCCGTGTTCACCACCCGTGCGGACACGCTCTTTGGCTGCACCTACGCGGTGCTCGCGCCCGAGCATCCGCTCACGCTTGCAATCACCACCGACGCGCACAGAAAAGCCGTGGAGGAATACATCGAATACGCCGCGAAAGCCAGCGAGATCGACCGTCTCTCCACCACGCGCGAAAAAACCGGCGTGTTCACCGGCGCATACGCCGTCAACCCGGTCAACGGCCGGCGCATCCCCGTCTACGTGGCGGACTACGTGCTGGCCACTTACGGCACCGGCGCGGTGATGGCGGTGCCCGCGCACGACGAGCGCGATTTTGAGTTTGCCACAAAATACAATCTTCCCATCGAGCGCGTGGTGGCGGGTCTGCCCGGTGAGTGCGATACGCTGCCTTACGTGGGTTACGGCGTGCTGGTCAACAGCGAAGAATTCTCCGGCCTGCCGGTGGAAGACGGCAAAAAGGCGATACTCGAAAAGCTCCGGGCTCAGGGAAGCGGCGGCTTCAAGATCAACTACCGGCTGCGCGACTGGCTGATCTCGCGCCAGCGCTACTGGGGCGCGCCCATCCCCATCGTCTACTGCGACCAATGCGGCGAGGTGCCGGTGCCCGAAGCCGAGCTGCCGGTGCAGCTGCCTTACGACGTGGACTTCACGCCGGACGGCACGTCCCCGCTCTTAAAGTCCAACACGTTTATTCACGCCACGTGCCCCACATGCGGCGGGCCCGCCACGCGCGATGCCGACACGATGGACACGTTCGTCTGCTCCTCGTGGTATTTCCTGCGCTATCCGGACAACCGGAACAGTGAAAAAGCGTTCGATACCGACTGGATCAACAAAATGCTGCCGGTGGATACCTACATCGGCGGCGCGGAGCACGCGTGCATGCACCTGCTCTACGCGCGGTTCTTCACCATGGCGCTTCACGACATGGGCTATGTCAGCTTCGACGAGCCGTTCTCGCGGCTCGTGCACCAGGGCGTGATACTCGGGCCGGACGGCGCGCGCATGAGCAAATCGCGCGGCAACGTGATCTCGCCCGACGCTTACATACAAAAATACGGCAGCGATGCGCTGCGCACTTACCTCGGCTTCGGGTTCTCGTACATCGAGGGCGGCCCGTGGAACGAGGACGGCATCCGCTCGGTGCACAAGTTCTTGGAGCGTGCGGAGCGCATGGTGCTGCGCCTGAAGAACGTACAGGCAGCAAGCCAGCAGGGCAAAAAGGAGCTGCTTTACGCGCAGAATTACGCCGTCAAGCATGTCACGGCCGACATCGGGGTGTTCCAGTTCAACACCGCCATCGCGCGCATCATGGAGTTTGTCAACGCGCTGGCCAAGTATCTGGACGCCGCGCCCGACAGGGACGTGTGCCGCGAGGCCGCCCGCGTGCTGGTCAGGCTGCTCGCGCCCTTTGCGCCGCACTTTTGCGAGGAGCTGTGGGAGCAGCTCGGCGAAGCCTATTCGGTGTTCAATCACACTTTTCCCGTCTGCGACGAAGCCGCGCTCGTGCTGGACACCGTGGAGATGCCGCTTCAGATCAACGGCAAGGTGCGCGCCCGCTTCAACGTGCCCAGCGGCGCATCCGCCAAAGAGATTGAAGATCATATCATGGCGACGCCGGAGCTTGTCGCCTGTTTTGAAGGCAAAACCGTGCGCAAGGTGATCATCGTGCCCGGCCGCATCGCCAACATCGTCGTGGGGTAGGCCGCTCGGCGGCTTGGCGGTAAACCTGCGGTTTTCCGCCAGATTTTCCGGCTTTGGCCGCTTCGCCTCGTTCCATCGCTTAACCACCCCACAAAGAAGCCAATATCTTTGCGGGGACCCCGGTTGCGCTTGAAACTTCGCAAAGCCGCAATGTGTGGGCTGCGCGGGCAAAGCCCGTCTTGCCCACATTTGTTATTCAACGGGTTTTCCCCTTCACATCTCGTCTTGCCACTTGTTTTAAACCCTGTTAAAATATTCAAGGTAGGTTTTCAACGCCGCCGGACAGTTCGAAACCATCCTGTCCCTAAAAAAAACTAAGGAGGCCGGACAGAAACGTCCGGGCAGATATCCCCGGGGGGCATCTGCATAAAAACTGTATCTATGAAAAAGAGACTGTTCACGCCGCGCTTCATGGCCGAAGCCGGCATCATCGCCGCACTCTACTTTGCGCTCACCATGGCCGTCGCACCGCTCTCCTTCGGTCAGCTGCAGCTGCGCGTGTCCGAAGCGCTGTGCGTGCTTCCGTTCTTCACGCCCGCCGCCATACCCGGGCTGTTTATCGGCTGCGTGCTGGCCAACATTTTCAGCTTCCTCGGTGTGTTCGACATTGTTTTCGGCTCACTGGCCACGCTGGCGGCCGCTCTGATTACGTATACCATCAAAAACAAATGGCTGTTGCCGCTGCCCAGCGTCGTTGTCAACGCGTTCGCAATCGGCGCGCTGCTCTACTTCCTCGCAGATTTGCCGTTCTGGCTGTCCGCGGCTTATGTGGGCGCCGGTCAGGCCATCGCGTGCTATGCGCTCGGCATGCCGCTGTTCTTCCTGCTCGCCAAGCACCGTGACCGGCTGTTCGGCAGGCGGAATGGCAACCAGAGCAGATAATAAAGCACTTTCGAACGGCATGAAAAAGCCGTCGCAAGGCATCCATCCATATTGTTCAAGGAGGTCTCACCATGAGCAAGAAACCCTGGCTTATCACTGGCTTGCTGATCTGTTTGCTGGCGCTTTCGGGATGCTCGCAGCCCATTGCAGACTATATCTCTGATATGGACACAAAATGGGGCGATCAAAGCCCGGTGCCGGCCACAACGGCGCCGCAAACGGATACCCCGGAACAGCCCGCCGCCGCTCTCACACCTGACACGGTTGACAGGGAGGAAGAAGGCGGCCTGCTGGGCATTTGGGATGGCGGACTCTACATCAACCACGAGCTTAAATTTACGGCCGCTCTTCCAAAAGGGTGGCACCCCACCCCGGATGATACGCTGGAAACACTGACCGGATACGCGCGCGAGACCATCGAAGACGCGGTAAGCGTTTCCACAGAATCGGCCGTCATGCTGATGATGTGTACGCAGCATGAATACGATTTGACACTGCCCGACAACCCCAGCATCAACATCACATATTCCAACCAGCAGTATTTGTCACAGCTGTTCTCAGATCCTTCCTATCTCGATCAGATGATCCAGCAGGTAGGCCCGCTGTATCAGGATATGTATAACAATATGTTCATGGAAGAGGTCAATGTCAATGTTACCGGCAAACCAAACGTGTTGATCAACAACAAGAACTATATTATGATGAGCGTGATCACGGAATACTCCGGCGGCACGATGTATCAGGATCAGTATATAACTGACATCGGCGCGGGCTTCCTGACGATTACCCTTTCATGCTTCGATCAGGCCATGCGGGATGTCATGAGACCATTTATAGACAGCATTGTTTTTGAATAAGAGTGCCAAGCATGCTTATCGCCGCGCTCTGTTTTTCGCTGCATCCGGATATTATGGCAGGTGCCGCTGTTCTTCGTGCTCGCCAAGCACAAGGATGGGCTGTTCGGCAGGCGGAATCAACGTCCGTCCGATTCATCCAAGCGTCGGGGCAACCGTCATCGCCTTCTTTTATAAAATCCACACTATTCAAATGGCTTTTGATACTCCGTCAGCGGGTTATGCGCCACGTTGGCGCTGTATTCGTCAAAAGCCTTGAATATCCTGTATATGCCGTGCCGCTTTTCGGGGCACCACATATGGATAAAATGTCTGCTGCCTGCTTCACAGCCCTCAACATATACCGTCCAGCCGTCACAGCCCAACTCCTCGTCGGGGTGACGTGTGGGTATGTCCCAGAATCGGTTGTCACAAATGGCCTTCTTCAGCATCGCCACGTCATCTTCACTCATCTTAGCGCTTTCGCTCACCATCCGCTCTCTTAAGTCCTCGCCGTGATACACGATAAACGTGAACCGGCCGGTTCCGTCCTCATGCTCCTGCATAGCGTAATAGGTGTACCCCAGCAGCGCGAAATTGGCAAGCACCCGATACTCCGCCACAGCCTTTGCATCGTCAGCGCTTTTTTCAATATCGTTTTGCTCAAGCCTGCTTATGTCATCCTGATGCCATGGCCACGTGGTGTCGTCAGCATAGGCCGCATCCGTCCGGGCTGTCCCGGGCGGGCATCCCGCGGCCGCACAGCCGGCGAAAAGGCTTGCAGCAACAGCCGCCGCCACCAGCCAAACAAGCCCCCTTTTCATCTTCGCCCCTTCCATAACGTTTTCTTGTTTTAATACATATATCCCCGTCATGCCCACCCACCGCCTGCTTCTGTCGTGACATGGAGGCGGGTTCCCCATATTTTAGTTGTTACATTTATCTATTATATGGTATAATGTAGTGTATTTCGATATAGGAGACTATTTCAATGAAAAAACTCATCATGTGTTTTTTTTGTTTATTACTCTTTTTATCCGCACTCCTTGTTCTGCCACCAAAGCAAGCCGCAGCCGCTGACAGCGGCAACGGATTGTTTGCGGAATATTTCCAATACAGAGATTCCGAATTTCCTTTTTCAGCCGCGGACAAGAGATATGAAGCAGAAAATGATGCGGTAAATAAAGTATGGAGCAACAATCCATATTCAAACAAAGCATCAGACGGGAGAATCTCGTATCACAGGCTTTCTGTTAAATCGTTTACCGACGGAAAAAAACAAGCAGATATTGATTATGTGGAAAAAGATAAAATGGCGGTTAGATGGAGCGGGTACATCACTCCTCCGAATTCAGAGAAATACCGTTTCAGGTTCAGGGGTAACGGAGGCGTTTCTTTCTATCTTACCGATGAATACAAAAAGCAAATTCTATCACTGGATCAGTGGAAGGATAATCTTATAAGATCAAATAAAGTCTTAGCCACATCAGGCCAGGTCAGCCTTAAGTCAAATAAAAAATATGCATTAATCATAGAATATTTCAACAAAAACGGAGACGCAAACATTGTATTTGAGTGGTCCAACAACAATGGCAAGAGCTGGAGTGTCGTCCCCAATAAATTTTTGTATTCCGATGCAAGCAACCGAACAGTATCAGTATTCAGCTTGAGTGAAGCCTATCAAAAAAACGCCACTGACACATACAATAAATTCAAAAATACGCTTGATAAGAATTATCTTGCTTCAGACGTGACCAACATGGCTCAAAACGCTTCACTAAATATCTTGGGAGCAAGAACCAAGGTATTATTAACCATTGCGAAGGATGTTCGTAAAGGCGGCCTTGAGAAGACGCTTGTCAATGGTTTGGGAAAAAAAGCTTTGGGTGTTCTTTTTACACCCGTTAAAGCAGCAGATAAATTTATCAAGCCCCTAAAAAGTTTGCTTGAATATGCGAAAAAGAGCCGGGAGTCTGATGGTATACGTGCTCTAGGATTTTTATTGCTAAAGGAAAAGCCTGACGCAACGATCAACGATCTCCCAAAAGAATACGCCACCTGGTGCACGGTCAACGCTGTTCAGCTCAAAGATTTCCCGGCAAAAACAGATGACTTCTTTGTCAATATGGGTAGAATTCATGGTACAATAATACCGGCAAAAATTGACGAATTAAAGTTTCTGGTCATGTCCGCCATTGCGGAAACTTATATATTTCAATATACGGATTATATACAAATGATTATTAAGTAGATGTAGTCTGCCTTTGCCGGGCCTCCATTGCTTTATATCGGATTTTGTATGAATCAGAGGCCCTTTTGCCGGCATACAAATGCTCATAAAACCATATCTGTTTGATGCGGCTTGCTTATTATTTTATGTAATCCGCCTCTGTTATTGTCTCTTATCCAATTTTATCTCAGTATGAATTGCATACTTATACATGATCAATACAGAAAAAACATGGAACGGTTGTCTATCAACCCAACACCTGTCATCACTATCCCTTTCGCCGCGTATACATTACAAACACTTTAAATTAAGGATTCGCGATGTACATTGAAAGCGCGCTTCTTGGAAGCGTCGTCGGCGCGGCGGGCACGGTCGCCGGCGGCCTTATTGCCATGCTCATCGGCCGGCGGATCACAGAGCCGCGCCCGTTTCTCGCATTCGCGGGCGGCATGATGGTCGCCGTGGTGTTCTTCGATATGCTGTTCGAGAGCGCCAGCCTCGGCGGCACCGCCCTGATGGTCATGGGCGCGGCGGCAGGCGGCGTGTTCTTTGCCGTGGCCGCGCCGCTGTTCTCGCACGAGGAAACGCCGTCCATGTACCAGATGGGCGTGCTTGTGCTGGTCGGCATCGCGCTGCACAACCTGCCCGAGGGTCTCGCCATCGGCTCGTCGCTGGTGGAAAACCAGCGCCTGGCTTTATCGCTCGCCCTGCTGATGCTTGTCCATAACGTGCCCGAAGGCGTCGCGGTGTGCCTGCCGCTGCGTCTGTCCGGCCTTCCCTTCCGCCGTGTGGTGATGCTGGCTTTGCTCACCGGGCTCCCCACCGCTTTGGGCGCCGTCGTCGGCACCGCCGTCGGCAGCATTTCCAGGGAAATGATCGCCTTTTGTATCGCGTTCGCGGGCGGCGCCATGCTCTACATCTCCCTGCGCGAGCTCATCCCCGCCGCGGGCAAAAAAAGAGTGCTGTTTGGGCTGCTCGGCCTCTCGGCAGGCTTTCTGATGACCACGGTTGTTTGAAGTGCCTTTTATTGGAGGCTCTGCCTCCAAGCC
>CAZNVX010000124.1:0-7979 GCA_964576225.1 uncultured Christensenellaceae bacterium | reverse complement strand
ACTGCATTCCGATCATACCGCCGGAGCTGCGGCCCATGGTGCAGCTGGACGGCGGGCGGTTTGCGACGAGCGATTTGAATGACCTGTACCGCCGCGTGATCAACCGCAACAACCGTTTGAACAGGCTGCTGGCGCTGCGTGCGCCGGATATCATCGTGAGAAACGAGAAGCGCATGCTGCAGGAGGCTGTGGACGCGCTGATCGATAACGGCCGCCGCGGCCGCCCGGTGACGGGGCCCGGCAACAGGCCGCTAAAATCGCTGTCTGACATGCTGCGCGGCAAGCAGGGCCGGTTCCGCCAGAACCTGCTCGGAAAACGCGTGGACTATTCGGGCCGGAGCGTGATCGTGGTGGGGCCGGATCTGAAAATGTATCAGTGCGGGCTGCCCAAGGAGATGGCGCTGGAGCTGTTTAAGCCCTTTGTGATGAAAATGCTGGTGGAGGACGGCCTGGCGCACAACATCAAGAGCGCCAAGCGCATGGTGGAGCGCGTGCGCCCTGAGGTGTGGGGCGTGCTGGAAACGGTGATCAAGGATCACCCCGTGCTTTTAAACCGCGCCCCCACGCTGCACCGCCTTGGTATCCAGGCGTTTGAGCCGGTGCTGGTGGAAGGCAAGGCCTTAAAGCTGCACCCGCTGGTGTGTACCGCTTACAACGCCGACTTTGACGGCGACCAGATGGCGGTGCACGTACCGCTTTCGGTGGAGGCGCAGGCCGAATGCCGCTTTTTGATGCTGGCGGCCAACAACATATTAAAGCCGCAGGACGGCAAGCCGGTGGTGAGCCCGACGCAGGACATGGTTATCGGCAGCTATTACCTGACGATTCACCGTGACGGCGCCAAGGGCGAGGGGCGGTATTTCTCGTCGCCCGAGGAGGCTGTGATTGCGTATCAGACGGGCGCGGTTGACCTGCAGGCGCTGGTGAAAGTACGGTTTACCAGGACAATTGACGGGCAGCCGCAAAGCCGTATTATGGAGACGACGCCCGGGCGCATCATATTCAACGAGGCGATTCCGCAGGATCTTGGGTTTGTGGACAGGTCGCAGCCGGGCAGCGAGTTTTTGCTGGAGGTCGATTTTCTTGTCGGTAAAAAGCAGCTCGCCAAGATTGTGGACTTTTGTTACCGCAAGTACGGCGAGACCAAAACGGCCGGCATGCTGGACGATGTCAAGCGGCTGGGGTTTCACTATTCGACGGTGGGCGCCATCACGATCAGCGTGAGCGACATTGTGATTCCTGAAGCCAAGGCGCATTTCCTGTCGGCAGCCGAAGAAAAGGTTGTGGAGATAGAGAAAAAGTTCAAGCGCGGCTTCCTGACAAACAAAGAAAGAAAAGAAAACGTGATCAAGGTGTGGGCGGAGACGACCAATCTTGTGACCGATTCGCTGATGGAGGGGCTCTCGCCGTTCAACCCCGTGTTCATGATGGCCAATTCGGGCGCGAGAGGCTCCACCAACCAGATCCGCCAGCTGGCGGGCATGCGCTGCCTGATGGCCGACCCGTCCGGCGAGATCATTGAGATTCCCATCCGCGCGAATTTCCGCGAGGGTCTGACGGTGCTGGAGTTCTTCATATCCACACACGGCGCCAGAAAGGGACTGGCCGACACGGCGCTTCGGACGGCCGACTCGGGATATCTGACGCGCCGCCTTGTGGACGTCAGCCAGGACGTGATCGTCCGGGAGATGGACTGTCTGAAGGAAGGCGACCCGGTGCGCGGCGTTTGGGTGGAGGATATCGTGGACGGCAAAGAGATCATCGAGCCGTTTATCGACCGCATCGGCGGGCGTTATGCCGCGGCGGCCATCAAAGACCCGGATACGGGCGAGGTGATCGTTAATACCGACGAGTTTATTACATACGACCACTGCCGGCTTATTGAAAAGGCGGGCATACGCGGTGCTTATATCCGCTCGGTGCTGACCTGCAAGACGCGCCACGGCGTGTGCGCCAAGTGCTACGGCGCGGATATGTCCTCCGGCAAAACGGTGAGCATCGGCGAAGCGGTGGGCATCATCGCGGCGCAGTCCATCGGCGAGCCGGGCACGCAGCTGACGATGAGAACCTTCCATACCGGCGGCGTGGCGGGCGAAGACATCACGCACGGCCTGCCGCGTGTGGAAGAGCTGTTTGAGGCCAGAAAGCCAAAAGGTCTCGCGGTGATCAGCGAGATTGCCGGAGCTGTGTCCGTGGGGGACAACCGCAAAAAGCAGGAAGTTACCGTGACGGGCGAGGACGGCACGGCCGAGGTCTACGCCATTCCGTTCGGATCCCGCCTGAAGGTGAAGGACGGCGACGTGATTGAAGCGGGCGACGAGCTGACCGAGGGCTCGATCAACCCCAACGATATTTTAAAGATCAAGGGTGCCAAAGGCGTGCAGGCGTACCTGTTAAAAGAGGTGCAGATGGTGTACCGTCTGCAGGGCGTGGAGATATCCGACAAGCATATAGAGGTGATTATCCGCTCGATGCTCAAGAAGTGCAAGATTGAGGATGCGGGCGACACCGAGCTGCTGCCCGGTTCACTGGTGGATATCCATACCTTTGACGGCGAAAACGAGCGGATGCTGCGCGAGGGCAAAAAGCCCGCGACAGCCAAGCGCGTGCTGCTGGGCATCACCAAGGCCTCTCTGGCCACGGATTCGTTCCTGTCGGCGGCCTCTTTCCAGGAAACCACGCGCGTGCTGACCGAAGCGGCGATAAAGGGCAAGACGGATCCGCTGCTGGGGCTTAAGGAAAACGTGATCATCGGCAAGCTGATTCCGGCCGGCACCGGCATGAAGCGCTACCGGAACATCGATGTGATCAAGAACATACTCAACGAGGATATTGCGATAGAGTTTGAAAGCGATGAACCGCCGCCGTATCTTGATATGATGATGGATGATGATTTTGGTTCGGGCGATCAGGAGGATGTGAGAGCCGGCCTGACTTGAAAAGGGGGATCTGAATGCCGAAGAATGCAGAGTGCAAGGTAAGCGACACCGAGTTATGCAACTGGCTTGATAAGGATTGCAAAGACTGTTATATTCATGGCTTAAAGCGCGGCGACGACGCTGAAAAGGTGCTCAGCGATTTTCGCGTGACGCTGTCGCTGCTCCCCGATGATTTTGATTCGCTGCAGGGCGATGAGTGCTGCTTTTGCAAGGGTGAGAAGAAGCCGCGCGCGGGGTATGCCGTGATCGATTTGGCGCACAACGAACCGGAGAGCACCAAAGGCATGTTTTTCGGCCTTGGAAAGAAGGTGCGCCAGCGCATCGGCTCTCTGATGCCGGTGAGCATTTCGATATGCCGGGACTGCCGCCGCGGGCTCAGGCTGGCGGACTATCTCAAATGGGTATCCATCGTCGTGTTTGTGGGCATCGCGATCGCGCTGTGTTTTATCCCCGCCATCAACCAAAACCCGATACTGCCGTATGTGGTGGTGATCGCCGGTTTTGCATTGGGGTATCTGCTGGGCAAGGTTGCGTCGAATCTGTATGTGACGGCGAAAAGCAAAACCATGGCGTTTAACGTGTTTGACATTCCGGTATGCCGCCGGATGCAGGAGAACAACTGGTTTACGATGCAGGATAACGGCCCGGTTTCCCGGTTTATCATGTCCAGAAAATCGTTTACCAAAAAGCTTTCCGGGCTGTGCCAGACGGGCGCGCAAGAGGCCGGAGAAATTGAGCCGGCCGATTCGGTAAAGGATTGACAAGTATTTGTCATGGTGTTAAAATGGCTCTGCTTCGCGTTTTTTGGGGTGCTTTTTTGAGGAGGCATGAAATTTGAGTATGGCGCATGATCTGGCGAATCCGAAGAAACGGGTGGCCGGCATCAAACAGGTGATTCGCCATGCGCATCAGGCCGAGCTGGAGAAAGTGTTTATTGCCAAGGATGCGGATGAAGACATCATCAGCCGTTTGCGCGGCATTTGCGAGGAATGCAGGATACCGTGCGATATGTCGCACACGATGCATCAGATCGGCATCGCCTGCCAGATAGAGGTGGGCAGCACCTGCGCGGGTGTGCTCAGGGTGAGAAAGTGAGTGCCGGAATTCTGCCGGATGGCGCGGGCGGCTTTTTGGGCCGCGGGCGCGGCGGCAATAACGGCCAAAGGTATGGCGCGCGGTGCGCAAGTGAAAAGTATCCCCTTAATTGGGTTGCGAGGGGTTTTATAGAAACGATATGCGAAAGGAGGAACACAGTCAAATATGCCGACAATCAATCAGCTGGTTAAACAAGGCAGAAAAACGGCGGAGACAAAAAGCGATTCTCCCATACTCAAGCAAAGCCCTCAAAAGAGAGGCGTATGCCTGACGGTGAGAACGATGACGCCCAAAAAGCCGAATTCGGCTTTAAGAAAGATTGCGAGAGTTCGTCTGGTGAACGGCATGGAAGGAACAGCGTATATTCCGGGCATCGGCCATAATCTTCAGGAGCACTCTGTGGTTCTGATCAGAGGCGGCAGAGTCAAAGACCTGCCAGGCGTGAGATATCATATTGTCAGAGGCGCCCTAGACAGCGCCGGCGTGGCAAACAGGAAGCAGGCCCGTTCCAAGTACGGCGCCAAGCGTCCCAAGAAGTAATGTAGAGGAGGAATCAGCATGCCAAGACGCGGAAGCGCTCCGAAGCATGATGTTCTGCCCGATCCGATATACAAGTCGACCGTGGTCACCAAGCTGATCAATCAGGTGATGCTGGACGGCAAAAAAGGGACGGCGCAGAAGATATGCTATGAAGCGTTTGAAATAATCAAGGAAAAATTGGGGCTGGAGCCGCTTGAAGTGTTTGAAAAGGCGATGGAAAACATCATGCCTGTGCTTGAGGTGAAGGCCAGACGAGTGGGCGGCGCCACCTATCAGGTGCCGATTGAGGTGCGTCCGGACCGGCGGCAGACATTGGGTATCCGCTGGCTGATCGTCAATACCAAGAAGAGAAACGAGCGCACAATGAAGCAGCGGCTGTCCGGCGAGATCATGGATGCCTACAACGGCACCGGCGGCAGTGTGAAAAAGCGCGAGGACACGCACAAGATGGCGGAAGCCAACAGGGCTTTTGCGCATTACAGGTGGTAGCATGAACCCACAGGGAGGAAATTAGGTGCCCAGGAAATATCCGCTGGAGAAAACAAGAAATATTGGCATAATGGCGCATATTGACGCGGGCAAAACCACCACGACCGAGCGTATTCTTTTCTATACCGGAAGAACGTATAAGCTGGGAGAGGTTCATGACGGCGACGCTGTGATGGACTGGATGGAGCAGGAGCAGGAGAGGGGCATCACGATCACGTCGGCGGCGACCTCGGCGGAATGGCGCGGCTATGGTGTCAACATCATTGACACGCCCGGCCACGTTGATTTTACGGTGGAGGTGGAGCGCTCGCTCCGCGTGCTGGACGGCGCGATAGCCGTGTTCTGCGCAAAGGGCGGTGTGGAGCCGCAGTCTGAGACGGTGTGGCGCCAGGCCACCAAGTATCATGTGCCGCGTATTGCCTACGTCAACAAGATGGACATCATGGGCGCGGACTTTTTTAACGTGATCGACATGATGCGCGACCGGCTCAAAACCAACCCTGTTCCCATACAGCTGCCGATTGGCAAGGAGGAAGGCTTCAAGGGGATTGTGGACCTGATCGATATGGAGGCAATTCTGTATCTGGACGATTTGGGGACACAGACCGAGAAGGCGGCCATTCCCGACGACATGAAGGAGCTGGCCGATGAATACCGCGAGAAGCTGATCGAGTCGATCGCGGAGCATAACGACAAGCTGCTGGAAAAGTATTTTGAAGGCGAAGAGATCCACCGCGGCGAGCTGGTTGCGGCCATTCGGGAAGCGACGATCGATCTTGACATCGTCCCGGTGACGTGCGGGTCGTCGTACCGCAACAAGGGTGTGCAGCCGCTGCTTGACTGCATTGTGGAGTTTATGCCGTCGCCTCTTGACATTCCGCCTATCACGGGCAAAAACCCGGACGGTGAGGAAGAGTCCCGCCAGGCGGATGATACCGCGCCTTTTTCGGCGCTGGCCTTCAAGATCATGGCAGACCCGTTTGTGGGCAAGCTCGCTTTCGTGCGCGTGTATTCGGGCACGCTCAAGGCGGGCAGCACTGCGTATAACGCGGCCAAGGGAAAACGCGAGCGCATCGGGCGGATGCTGAAGATGCACGCCAACGCGCGTGAGGATATTGAAGACCTAAGCGCGGGCGATATCGCCGCCGTGGTTGGTTTGAAAAACGTGACCACGGGCGACACGCTGTGTGACGACAAGCACCCGATTGTGCTGGAGTCGATGGACTTTCCCGAGCCGGTGATTGAAGTGGCGATCGAGCCGAAGACAAAAGCCGGTCAGGATAAGATGGCCATCGCGCTGCAGCGTTTGTCGGAAGAAGACCCGACGTTTAAAACGTATACCGACCCGGAGACGGGGCAGACGATTATTGCGGGCATGGGTGAGCTGCATTTGGAGATCATCGTGGACCGCATGATGCGTGAGTATAAGGTGGAGGCGAAAGTCGGCAAGCCGCAGGTCAGCTACCGTGAGACGATACGCAGGCCGGTCAAGGCCACCGGGCTTTATAAAAAGCAGACGGGCGGCCGCGGCCAGTACGGCCATGTGGTGATTGAGCTGGAGCCGCTTGAACCGGGCGCCGGCTACGAATTCGTTGACAAAATCGTCGGCGGCGCTGTGCCCAAGGAGTATATACCGCCGGTGGACGAAGGCATCCGCGAGGCTGCCAAGAACGGCATTCTGGCGGGCTTTGAGGTGATGGACTTCAGGGCAACGCTGGTGGACGGCAGCTATCATGATGTGGACTCGTCTGAAATCGCTTTTAAGATCGCAGGCTCAATGGCGTTCAAGGAAGCGATGAAAAACGCGTCGCCCGTGCTTTTGGAGCCGATTATGGCGGTGGAAGTTCATGTGCCGGATGATTATCTTGGCGATGTGATGGGAAACCTGAATTCAAGGAGAGGGCATATCGAAGGGACGGAGCTGCGCGGCGGCGTGCAGGTGATCCGTGCGGCGACGCCGCTGTCCGAAATGTTCGGGTACGCGACGGATCTGCGGAGCCGCACACAGGGACGCGGCACGTTTACGATGCAGTTCTCGCACTACAGCGAGGTGCCCAAATCAATCGCGGAGAAGATCATCGGGAGCTAGAGCAGCAAGGGTTATTTTAGAACGGCAGCGCATCGCCCGCGGCGGCGCGGCCCGTTCATAACACAATTATAATAATGAGAACCAACAACGATTAGGAGGAGAAATCAATGGCAAAAGCGAAGTTTGAGAGAAACAAGCCCCATGTCAACATTGGCACGATCGGTCACGTTGACCACGGCAAAACGACACTGACGGCAGCTATCACGATGGCGCTTTCCCAGAGCGGCCAGGCGAAGGTCATGAAGTACGACGAAATAGATAAAGCGCCGGAAGAAAAAGAGAGAGGCATCACCATCAACACGGCCCACGTTGAGTATGAGACGGACAACCGTCACTACGCGCATGTGGACTGCCCGGGCCACGCCGACTATGTGAAAAACATGATCACCGGCGCGGCGCAGATGGACGGCGCCATACTGGTGGTGTCGGCAGCGGACGGCCCGATGCCCCAGACGAGAGAGCACATACTGCTGGCCCGTCAGGTGAACGTGCCTTACATCGTGGTGTTCTTAAACAAGGTGGACCAGGTGGACGACGAGGAGCTTTTGGAGCTGGTGGAGATGGAAGTGAGAGACCTGCTGTCTTCTTACGAGTTCCCGGGCGACGACATTCCGGTGATTCGTGGCAGCGCGCTGCAGGCGATGAACGCTTTGATCAGCGGCGCCGTGGCGAAGGACGATGCCGCCTGCAAATGCCTGTTTGAGCTGATGGCTGCGGTGGATGAGTACATCCCGACACCTGAGAGAGCTTCCGACAAGCCGTTCCTGATGCCTGTGGAAGACGTTTTCTCCATCACCGGCCGCGGCACCGTGGCAACGGGCAGGGTG
>CAZNVX010000123.1:0-8015 GCA_964576225.1 uncultured Christensenellaceae bacterium | reverse complement strand
CCTTGGGTGCACCGTGGCGTATAATTTGGACGGCGGCAAGTCTGCCGAGATGGTGTTTATGGGCGAGACGGTGAGCCAGCCGTATGAAGGCGGGCGCAGCACGAGCGACATACTCTACATCGCGGACGACAAAGGAGGCTTCTGATGATAAAAAGGCTGATCCCGCACATCTGTATCATACTCTCGCTGATGATGCTGACTTTTTTTGTGGTGGATATATTCAACCCCGGCATGGATTTTGTGGGCAACGAGATATTCAACATACTGCTGGTGATCTTTTCGGTGGCGTCGATCACCGCATCCGGGTTTTTGATCAGGTATAACAGAAAGCTGTAGACCAGCAAACAGTACGCACGCCGGCATTGAAGCATGGATGCCGGTTTTTGTTTACCCGTTTTTGCGGCATGCCCGGCATCATGGCCGGGCACATATTATTCAGGCGAACACAAAATACTAACCTATATAAAAAGACAAACGGCGGGATGCGCATGAAAAAGATACTGTTGATCGGCACCGGCGGAACGATCGCGTCGAAATGGACAGAGGACGGGATTGCCCCGCAGACAACCGCGGACGAGATGCTTGAATACATTCCGGAGATTCAGGCCATGTGCCTGGTGGAGGCGCTCCAGCTTTTTAACCTGGACAGCACCAACATCCATGACGGCCACTGGTGCGAGATGGCAAGATGCATCCGCGACCGGTATCGGGACTATGACGGTTTTATCATCGCGCACGGCAGCGACACCATGGCGTATACCGCCGCGGCGCTTGCGTATCTGATCCAAAACAGCCCCAAGCCCGTGGTGATCACCGGCTCACAAAAATCGATCTGCACCCGAGAAACGGATGCGCGAACCAACCTTAAGGACGCGTTCCTGTATGCGGCCAGCGATTTTGCTTGCGGGGTGCATCTGGTTTTTGACGGCAAGGTGATATTGGGCCCGCGCGCGAGAAAGACCCGGTCGAAAAGCTACGATTCGTTCTCCAGCATTGACTTTCCCGAGGCGGCGCGGATTCTGGACGGACGGATGATACGCTTTATCAACGAAAAAGAAGACGGCAGCACGCCGGTGTTTTACGACCGGATGGACCCGCGCGTTTTTGTGCTCAAGCTGTTTCCCGGTATCAAGGCGGAGATTATCCCGCTGCTCAAGCAGCACTACCATGCCCTTGTGATTGAGTCCTTCGGGGTGGGCGGCGTGCCGAGCTATGAGCGCGTGGATTTTCTGGACGTGATTGAAGACTGGGTATCGTCGGGCAGGATATTGGCCATGTCCACCCAGGTGCCGCACGAGGGTATTAATCTGGAGCTGTATAAGGTGGGGTATGCGATGAAAAGAAAGCTGGACGTGCTGGAGGCGCACAACATGACGCTGGAAGCGGCGGTAACCAAGCTGATGTGGATTATGGCGCAGACTCAGGACAGGCAGGAGATAAAGGCGCTGTTTTACAAGCCTGTGCAGAAGGACATACTGCTTCCCATGGCGTGAGGAGGGCCGGGCATTGAGGGCTTTACATCTCATATCATGACACCAAAGGCCACACCGTATCTGACAATCAAAAAATTATTGTTTACAATTCACTGAAAAAAATATATTATTTATATGGGCGACCGGACACATTTGTTGTGAGCGGCCGGACAGGCCCGCGCAAAAAACAAGCGCGGGCGGGAATCCAATTCAATAATGGAGTATGGCATATGAGCAAAGTAAAGGTAAGAGTTCCGTTCTTTGAAACCAGCGTAAAAAACTATTTGTATGGCGACGCCGTGCTGGAGCTGGCCCGGGCGGCGGATGCGGCGGCGCAGAAATATGATGTGGATGTGCTGTTTATTTCGCCGTATACCGAGATCCGCAGAATACGGGAGCAGTGCCCCCACCTTGTGATCATGGCGCCGTATATGGACACGCTGCGCCCGGGGCGGGGGATGGCGGATGTGCTGCCCGAAGCGCTCAAGGCAGCGGGGGCGCAGGGGGTTCTTATCAACCACTGCGAACGGCCCATGACACTCTCGGCAGTGAGGCAGACCATTGAACGCGCCAATGAGCTCGATATGCTCTCCTTCGTGTGCGCGGACACCATTGCCGAGGCGCAGGCCATCGCGCAGCTGCATCCGGACATCATCAACCCGGAGCCCACTGAGCTGATCGGCAGCGGTCAGGCGAGCGACATGAGCTATGTGAGCGAGGTCATCCGCGCCGTTAAGGCCATCGATCCGTCTATCATGGTGGAGCAGGCGGCGGGGATCACGACAGCGCAGCAGGTGTATGAGTTTATCATGGCCGGCTCAGAGGCGGCGGGGTCGGCAAGCGGTATTATCAACGCGCCCGATCCGCTGGCGCTGCTGGATGAGATGGTCAGTTTTGTCAAGAAAGCCAAGGAAGATCTTATCAAACAGGGGCGGCTGTAACCCGGCCCAACGGAGGAGAACGTGATGGTGTACAGAGAATCGTTTCAGGTGCAGTCCAGTCATAAAATGCCCACATTTCATGATGTAACGGAGAAAACCAGAGAGATCGTGGGGCGGTCAGACATCCGCAACGGGATCGTGGTGGTCTATTCGCGCCACACCACCTGCTGCGTGATTACCCAGGAGCCCGCCTTTGATATGTCGATGACGGGGCTTGAAACATTGCAGCAGGATTTTGTGGAAGCGTTTGAAAGCTTTATGCCCGTGTGCCGCAAGGAAGGCATGTATCTGCATCCGGGACCCAAAGCGCTGGCCTTTGCGGCGGAGCATGACGAGGATGCCCGCGGCTGTCACAACACGGATGCGCACCTGCGCTCTGCATTGGTGGGACGAAGCGAGACCATCGTTTTGATAGACGGAAAAATGGATCTTGGCGATTTCGGATATATTTATTTTATTGACTTTGACCAAACACGCGCGAGGGAGCGCACCGTTCAGGTTCAAATCATCGGGGAATGAGCTTTTGCGGGGCAGAAAATCAATCCTTTTTCTCTTCCCAGAGCTTTTTGCGATCCTCGAAGCTGACAACTTTGTGAACCTGATGCAGCATCCATAAATAGCCGAAAGCATCGCTGAACATCGCGTTGGATACGCCGTAATCCGGCAGGTCGGTGACGGGCTGTACCTGTGTGCAGCCCTCATTTATCGCATTCGTGTACGTTGCCGCGATATCGGGCACCAGGATGTTGAACCATATGGGCTTGGGATCACCCGGCGCCGGCGCTATCATGCCAGACTGAGGGTTTTCATCCAGCATGTGAAAACGCACGCCATATAATGAGAAGATAACCTCGTTTTCACCCTTGGGGAAATCTGTTACCTCAATACGCTCGATTTCGAATATCTTCTCATACAGTTCCAATGCTTTTAAGCTGTCTGACACGATCATATCAATTTCGACGCCAACCATGCTAAACATGCTCCTTTCTTTTATTGGCCGCTTGACAGGGGGCGGCAGATCATACTGTCCGCGTTTTGGGACAGAAATCGCGGTATCATTCATGTTGACGGCGGTTTTCACGCCGCGTTATTAAGGCAGGACCCCCCTGCTGTCAATACCCAACGGAGGCCTGCGCGCCTCCTCATTTTTTATCCGATGATCGACACCGTGCCCGCCGTGGCGTCCACGCTGATCATATCTCCTGTCCGGATGACTTCGGTGGCATACGGCACGTTTGACACCAACGGCAGCGCGTACTCTCTGGCCACCACAGCCCCGTGCGACAGCGCCGAGCCCACCTCGGTGACCAGCGCGCCCAGCAGGCAGTAATACGGCGACCAGCCGATATCGGTGAACGCCGCCACCATAATCTCACCCGGCTCCAAGCTGTTGGCCTCGTCCACGCTGCGCACCACGCGCGCCTTTCCTGTCGCCATCCCGCGGCTCAGCGACGACCCGGTGAGCACCGACGCCCCGTCAGCCGGCTGTGCGGCCGCTTTTTTGGGCGTGGGACGCCCCACGCACACCTCGTCAAACCGGAAGGTTTTTTGCTGCTCCAGCAAACGCCGCCGCGCCATCGCTTTTTTGACCAGACCGGCCTCGCCGCCGTCAATCAGCCGCACCAGCTCCTCGTGCCTGAGAAAAAACACCAGATCTTCGTCGGGCAGCAAGCCGCTTTGCACCATCAGCGCCGCCAGATGCCGGTAAGCCGTTTTGAATTGATCGACCACACGGATGCTTTGTGATTTGGTGTATTCGCGGTTTACCACGCCCCGGCGCGCCTGGCCGATAATGTTTTTTGTCATCCAGCGCAGCAGCCCTTCCTGACCGGCCAGCAGCTCTTCGATGTTTTTATCCACAGCCCGCGTTTTGGGCGCTTCCGCCGCCCCGGTGGCGATCACAGTCTTCAAATAGTGGCACAGGCTCTGCTCATCCGCGTGCCACGGCTTGCTGCGCAGCTCCGCCTCGCGTATCGCGCGGTGGCCGTGCCTTTCTAAGAAGTCGTCCAGCGCCCGCCGGCTCTGCGGCCCGCATGTTTTGATGTACGCCGCCAGCCCGTGCGCGTCCAACGCCGCGATATCCGGCTTCTCCGCGATGAGCGCCCGCGCGGCTTTGCGCAGCGAGCGCAGTATGTCCACGCTCTCAATACCGTCGATATCCTCCAGCACGCTGGCGATGCGCATTTTTGCCGTTTCCGCGTCAGCGCCGCCCGCCGTCAATATCTGAAACAGCGCGCTGCTCATCGACCCCGAGTGCGACGACGTGATGTAGTGCAGCCAGAACGCCTGATTGATGGCATCCAGCCGCCGGGTGATTTCACCGAGCTGCGCGCCCGGGTTGTCACGAACCGGGATGCTGGTGCTGTCGGCCAGCCGTCGCAGCTTTTTGCAGGCCTTGCCCGCTCCGAGTATGATGGAGAAATACCTGCTCCCGTTGTGGATTCTGGCCAGCTTGGATACCCGGCGCACCGGCGGGCTCGGCATATTCTCCAGCAGCCGTCCGCACACGCTCAGCTCCACCCCTTCGCGCGAGGCGCCCACCACGTTATCGGCAATGGCATAAAGCGCGGTGATGTTGATAAACAGATGATTACCGAAGCTGGGAATGCAATGGCCGGGTGCTAAATCGGAGAGCCGCCTTACACCGCCCGTCCGCCGGATCATTTCGCGCAGGCCGTAGTCGATACCGAATACGCTTGTGGATAGCGAGAGCGGCGTGACCGCGCCGGGCAGCATCTCGCCCACGTTGCAGGTGGTCACCACATCGTCGTCCTGCACACTGGTGTTATCGAGCTCAAAAGCGTCCGGCTCACCCTGCACCGTGATGGGGCGCGCCTGCAGCCAATAAACTTCGTCACCCCGCGCCGCCCATTCAATGTCCAGCTCGACGCCCATACAGGCTTTGGCGTGCAGCGCCCCGGCGGCTATCTGCCGCACCAGCGCCGCGCTTAAAAAAACGTTGTCCTGCGCCAAAAGCGTGCGCGCGTCCACGCGGCAGGCCGCCGCTTTGGCATGGCCTAAGACCAGCGCGTCGCCCAGCCCCTCCACCGCTTCGATCAGCAGGCCGCCCTGGCCGTCCGGATGCTGCGTGAAGCACACGCCCGACACCCCGGCGTCGGCCATTTGCTGCACGATCACGCTCATGCCGCTGCTCTTCGCGCCGCTGAACACGGCGGCGTATTGCCGCGCCGCCGCGCTGTGCAGCGAAGCCGCGCAATCCCGCACAGCCTGCTTCACCGCCGCAGCGCCTTCCACATTCAGATATGTGCTGTATTGCCCGGCGGCGGAAAAATCCGCGCCGTCTTCCGCCGATGCGGACGACCGCACCGCGACTTTTCCGAAACCGTTCTGCTGATAATAATCCGCCGCGGCCTGCGCCGACGCCTCGTCTCTGGCATCCGTCACCACAAATCCATCCGGCACGGCCAGACCGCAGGCTGCCAGCTGACAAAGCCCGCGGGCCTTGCCGCCCACATTGTTCAGTTCCTGTTTGGGGATCTCACTGAGTCTGTATATCATGGCTGCCTCCCGCTCACATGCAGCGCGACAAATCGCCGTTCCACCCGAACTCAAGTATGCCGCGCCCGGCCGCGCCGTTTATCCTAAACGCGCCCACGCCCTCATAGATGGTGTAAGCGCCGTTGTCAAAAGCAAACTCAAACACCGCGTCGCGGCGGCAGGCCACGGTCAGCGTCTGCCCGCTCACCAGACTCACCTCAAGCGTAAACGCGGCGGGCACAGCGTGCGGCCTGACCACATCCTCGATGATGCGGGCGCTTTTTACGCAGACGGTTTGACCGTCCGCCAGATAATACCCGGTTGTCAGCTTCAGCGCCGGGTAGCTCACCATGCTGGCGTTAAGCTGCCGCCCGTCGGGCATCAGCACCATCAGCCAAAAATGCCGGTTCATGTAGCTCCAGTCGCGTTTGCCAAACGAATGATCCCGCATCGCCGGAAAATCACACGGGATCACCGTATCCCCCAGCGTCAGCTCACCACGCACGCGGCCCGGCTGCTCGTAATGCACCTGGTCGTTGCCCTTCAGCTCAGCGAAAAATTCGCGGCTCCATTTTTCACGGGCGATGGCTTCGGCCATCACGCGCACATCAACGCCGTGCCCGAATTCGAATATATCGCCCGCGGCCTCAAACAGGCCGGAGAAACGCGCGCGGCAGAGCGCCCCGGTGCGCAGATTCTTCACGTCGCCGTCGTAGCTGAGCCGCCATGCTTTTCCCGGCTCCAGGCATTCCACCGCTGTCTGCGCGGCGCCCGCTGCAAACAGCTGCTCGCTGTTGATATACGCGCTGCCGTCCGCGTCTGCGTAAGCAAACCAGACCTCAATGCGATCGGCCCCTCGTTGGGCATGGCGAAGCAGCAGGCTGGCGCCGCTGGGGTCATGACAGGAAAAATAAAAGCTGTTGTTCATGGAGTCGTCTGCATCCGAAGGCAGGCGGTAACGTTCCGCCGCATCCATTAAAAACGGGTGCGCGCGTCTGCGCTTTAAGACGCTGCGGGTAATCAGCGCCTTTTTGAGCGAAAGGATGATATTCATGATGAGGCTCCAAATAATATAAGAATAATTTCACGCGGGGGAGGTATTGCAGTCCCCCGGATACGATTATATACTGAACCTGTCACAATAGCAACGCATCGACAGGAAAGGAAACCAAGACATGACCGGTTTGGCCATTATGGAGCTGATTAAAATTAACGGCAGCGACACGGCGCGGATTAACCACGCGCTCAAGGTGCTGGGGTTTGCACGCTGCATCGCGGAACAAGAAAACGTTGACGGTGACACGCTGACCGTGATTGAGCTGGCGGCGGTGCTGCATGACATCGCCATCCGCCATTGCGAGCAGACATACGGCTCATACGCCGGCCCGCTGCAGGAGAGGGAAGGGCCTGCCATCGCCCGCCCGATACTCGAGCGATGCGGCGCGAGCCCCGCCGTAAGCGAGCGCGTTGCGTATATCATCGCCCATCACCACACATACACGGATGTTGACGGCATTGACTATCAGATCATCATCGAGGCGGACTTTCTGGTGAACCGCGACGAGGCTGATTTTACGCACGAGGCCTTTGTGAATTTCTATAGGAAATATTTCAAAACAACCGCCGGCAAAGAGATGGCGCGGCTGATGTTCGGCGTGTAACACCCGCGCTCAGCCCGGCAGCCCCTGCTCCTGGCGCTCCATATTCTCCACCACCACGTCATAGATCTCGCCCAGAGAGGCGCCGTATTCCAGTACCTTCCAGGGCGTGTTGGTATGGTAATGAATCTTGATCAGGGTATCATCGCCCACTGCTATCAGGCTGTCGCCCTCAATATGCGCGGCGATATGGGCGCCGATCTCGTCCTCCCGCAGCCCGCGCCCTTCGATGAGCAGCTGCGTGTCAAATTTGTAGATGAGCATGGCTTGTATGAACCTCTTTTCGCTTCGCTAATCCTCGTCGCCGGATTCAAGGGCCCGGCAGAATTCTTCGTATTCCGCCTCGTCCATGTCTTCAATGCCCGCCTCGTCATCCAGAAACTCTGTGACCTTGTCAATGAACAGTATGCCGTCCAGATGGTCGATCTCGTGGCACAGCAGCTTGG
>CAZNVX010000122.1:0-8030 GCA_964576225.1 uncultured Christensenellaceae bacterium | reverse complement strand
GCTCGCCCATATTGCCGCCCGCAATGCGTATACTCCTGCCTTCCCATGTCATGCCCCCCACCGGGCTGACAACCGCCGCGGTGCCGGTGCCGAACACTTCCTCCAGCCCGCCCGACTCGCTCTCGGCAAACACATCGGAAATGGCGATACGCTCTTCCCGCACCTTGACTCCAAAGGTTTCGCTGGCCAGCCTTATCACCGAATCGCGCGTGATACCGGCCAGTATGCTGCCCGTGAGCGGCGACGTGTAAAGCTCGCCCCTTATTTTGAAGAAGATGTTCATCGCGCCCACCTCCTCCACATACTTCCTCTCCACGCCGTCCAGCCACAGCACCTGCGAATAGCCTTTCTGATGCGCCAGGTTACCGGCCACCAGGCTGGCTGCATAATTGCCGCCCGTTTTCACGTACCCGGTGCCGCCCACCACGGCGCGCACATAATCGTCTTCCACATATATGTCGATAGGCGCCAGCCCGGAGGCATAGTAAGCGCCCACAGGAGACAGGATGATGAAGAAGAGATACTCATCTCCCGCTTTCACGCCAAGATACGGATCTGTCGCGATGATGGTGGGGCGGATGTAGAGCGATGTGCCGTCCGAGCTCGGAACCCAGTCCCGCTCGATGCGCAGCAGCTCGGTCAGCCCCTCAAGGGCAAAAGCCTCGTCAATCTCAGGTATGCACATGCGCTTTGCCGACACGTTCAGCCGCTTGAAATTATCCCACGGCCGAAACAGGTTGACGCCATCCGCCGTGCGATAGGCCTTAAGCCCCTCGAAGATCGTCTGGCTGTAATGCAGCACCGTGCACGCCGGTGAAAGCGAAAGATTTTCATACGGACGGATCTGCGCGTCATGCCAGCCAACACCCGTCTTGTATTGCACAGTCAGCATATGATCGGTAAACAATCTGCCAAACCCCAGGCTGCTTTCGTCCTGCGGTTTTGGTTTCAGGCTGGCCGCTTTCGTCACCTTGAGTTCCATATTCCCTTCTCCCTTTTCATTATATAGGCTTACAGTTTAGTGTATTTTATACTCTATCGGCCTGATAGTCAACATAATAAGGATTTCTGCCGTCCGCCCGTATGCGGGCCCGGGCCGGGATTCCCCTTTTGCCAAATACGCTTACGCCAAGGGTGCATATCCAGCCTTTGCAAATCATATCTTAACTGATATAATAACATCGCAATCGAATGAAAGGAAATTGTGATGAGCATATTAGAATCGATCGTTCTGGGCATCGTTCAGGGTTTAACAGAATTTATACCTGTTTCAAGCAGCGGGCATCTGGTGCTGTTGCATAATGTTTTTGGGTTTTCTGAGCCCTCTCTCTTTTTTGATACGATGCTGCATCTGGGTACATTGATCGCAGTCGTCGCGGTCTTGTGGAGAAATATACTTGATATTTTCAAAAAACCGTTTCCCACCCTGCTCTACCTGATCATCGCCACAATACCCGCGATCGTAGTCACGCTGCTGTTCAAGGACACCATTATGTTTGTATACACGGGTGTGTTTCTGGGCTACGGCTTTTTGCTCACAGCCATTTTCCTGGTATCGGCGGAGCTGCTCTCCAAACGGCTTGGAAAAAAGCGCAATGTGAACGCCGGCATTTCGCTGGCCATGGGCACCATGCAGGCCCTCGCCATCTTCCCGGCCGTTTCGCGCTCCGGCTCCACCATCGCCGGCGGGCTCGTCTGCGGTGTGGGCCGCAGGGAAGCCGCCACGTTTTCGTTTTTGATGTCCATCCCGGCCATCCTTGGATCCGTGGCCGTTCAAGGTTACGAATTATTCAAGGGAACCGCCGTCACCACCGATCTGCTCCCCACAATCATCGGCACTGTTTGCGCGGCGGTTTCGGGGTTTTTCGCCGTCAAGTTCATGATTGCGCTGATATCCAGAAAAAAGCTTTACGGCTTCGCGATATACGTGACAATTCTCGGTATTTTGGTGCTGCTTGACCAAAATGTGTTTGGGCTCGTCAACTGGGTCATAATAAATTAGACATGAAAAACACAAGAGGTTAAATGTCATGCTGGATTTTTCTTTTGAGCCATACCGGCAGGAAATGATCGAGACCCTGAAGGACTTTATCAAGATCGAAAGCGTCAAAAGCGCCGGCCAGCCCAATATGCCTTATGGCAAAGGTATTTTCGATGCGCTGATGTACGTGCAGAGCACGGCGGAACGCATGGATCTGGAATGCGTGAACCTTTTCGGGCATATGGCGTATGTCGATTACGGCGACGGTGACGACATGCTCGGCATTTTAACGCACCTTGATGTTGTTCCCAAAGGCGAAGGCTGGACGATGCCGGCTTTCGAAGGTATCGAGAAGGATGGCCGGGTGTACGGGCGCGGTGCGATCGACGACAAAGGTCCGGCCATCGCGGCCTTATACGCGCTCAAGGCCTTAAGCGACAACTGCGTTCAGCTCAACAAGAAAGTCAGGCTGATATTCGGTGCGGACGAGGAGTCCGGCTGGGCGGATATGGAGTTCTACAAGCAGCACGAAACATGGCCGGATATCGCCTTTTCTCCGGACGGGGAATATCCGGTGATCAATTCGGAAAAAGGCCTGCTCCATGTGCAGCTGCTCCTTGAGGGCGAGGCAGGCGGCAATGGCGTCAGCGTCAAAAGCTTTAATGCGGGCACACGTGTCAACGTGGTGCCCAACAAGGCGGATTGCCTGCTCACGGCGCCCCTTTCCACCATCCAGAAAAGCCTGGCCGGTTACACCTGCCCGATCGGTGCAACGCTTTCCTGCGCGGATGCCGGAGACGGTCTGATCCATATCACCGCGGCAGGCAAAAGCGCCCACGGTTCACGCCCCGAGAATGGCATCAACGCCGCGGCGTCTCTGCTGCACTATTTGGGCACGCTTCCGCTGTGCGCCGGCGCGATATCGGAAGGCCTGTACGACCTGGCAGCGAAAATCGGCACGGCCTTCAACGGAGAACCCGTCGGGCTTGATCTACAGGACGAATCCGGCCGGCTCACGTTCAACCTCGGCACACTCTCGCTGTCCGGCAGCACGCTCAAAGCCGGCCTTGACATACGTTATCCCATATCCGCCAAGCCCGAGCAGATCAAGGAAAAACTCGAAGCTCATTTCAGCCGGTTTTCAGTCAATTATCAGCACGAGCTTCTGGCCCATTATGTGCCCGAAGACAGCTCGCTGATCACCATGCTCAAGGAAGCGTACACCGAAATCACCGGCGAGCCGGCATACTGTGTGTCCATCGGCGGCGCCACCTATGCGCGCGCGTTTGAAAACGCGGTCACATTCGGCCCCGTGTTTCCGGGGCAGCCCAGCGTCGAGCACGGGCCGGATGAGTATATCGAGATTGATGTGCTGATGAAGAACGCGCATATCATCGCCAACGCCATCATCAAACTGTGCGGGTAGCGGCATGAAGTTCTGGGGCAAAATCAAAACCGAGGACCGGATCCAGCGGGATCTGGTGCAGGACGACACAGATTTTCCCGCGGCGCTCGTGTCGCTGTGCGGGCGCTTTGACATTGGCAAGCCCATCATCTGTGAAAAACACGCGGCGGAAATGCATGCCTTTGGCCGCACGGTTTTCTATCCGGATGATTTCATCGAGCAAATCGATTTTGACACGCTGGAAATTGAAATAATTAACACCCGGAAAAACAAATAAAAGTGATAACTCCTTTGCGTTTTGCGGATAATAAAAACGAAAGGAGTTGATTTGTTTGAATGTCGTTGCTATGATACTGGTCATCATAGGCGCGATCAACTGGGGGCTCATCGGCTTTTTCCAGTTTGACCTCGTCGCTGCAATCTTTGGCGGCCAGAATGCCGTTGTTTCAAGAATCATCTACGCGTTGGTGGGTCTGGCCGGTCTTTGGTCCATCATACTGGTGCCCAGAGTAAAACACAGGGAAAAATAAATCAAAACCACATATAAAGGCAGGCCTTTATTTTTGGCCCGGCCCGGTTACATCCCAACCCCGTTCTTCGGGGGCCCTGAAGAAAAAGAGCCAAGCGATATCCACCTGGCTCTTTTAAATCTTCAAAACCTTCAAAACCCAAACCCGATTGTCTCTCAATTCCGGTCAAGAACACAGTGGTTTCATGAAGCTAAACACCTGAACCCACAACGATGTAAAGCCCCAATATCAATAAAATGATACCTGCCGCTATCAACTTTCTCATCGCCTTAAGCCTTCCTTCCCTTCGTCATTGAGGACATGTCCCCGTCATCACTATAATAATACCTTTTTTCCCGGTTTAAACATAAAAACACACCTTTTAACATCACTTTCATTAAATATTCTTATTGTTAATCTTTGTGTAACAATTTGGAGGCGTAAACGCATCTTTGCATTTGCACACAGCCGGTATCATGTTTATAATAGTGGTCAAAGATGAGGTGGTTTCATGAAAAGAAAAACAATGGCATTAACCCTGTTCTTTGATGCCGCCCTGCTGCTTGCCTCTTGCGCGGCTGCCGCCGACAGCCAGGTCGACCACGCGTCGATTGAGGAACGGCTTGAGGCGCTTGACGCCTACAAACAAACGATACCGGTACGCCCTGCGGCGCCCGATGGATTATCCGCGCTGTCTTTTCGCGGCGTAGCGTTCGGCCCCACAGCTGCCAATGTCAAAGCTGCTGAAACTCAACCGCTTTCCCATTCTTTTTCCAACGCGGTGGACTATGCACCGGTCAGCTTTTATTCATACAGCATGCATGTAACCTGCTGGTTCAACGAGTCAGGTCAGCTTTACAGCGGCAGCTATTCGATGCAGCACAGCGAGTACGCCGCCGTTGTGCAAGACATTCAGGCCCGTCTTGCCGCAGACCACGGACAACCGGCCAAGTCGGGTTATTATGACTTTGGTCACAATGACATATCATTCGCGTCAGAGCCCGATGCCCAGGCTGCCATTGAGGGCGGTGACGCGTACTATTATGAGTCTTATAACGGTGCCGGCGGCCTTACCGTTGAGCTGTACGTTCAGGGTGCGGGTGTGGGCGGTTACGAATTCTATATCTACTTCACAGATCCGGCGTTCATGCACGAATAGCCGGGTAGCAAGGAGCTTTGGTTTGATTACAAAATACGAGGTGCTCGACACCATTAAAATGATCGATACGCAAAACCTCGATGTGCGCACCATCACAATGGGGATATCGCTGCGGGACTGCGTTTCTTCGGACGCCGCCGTATGCTGCGATAACATCAAAAAGAAAATCTATGCGCTCGCCAAAGACCTTGTGCGCGTGGGCGACGATATCGCACGCGAGTTTGGCGTTCCCATCGTCAACAAACGCATTTCAGTCAGCCCCATCGCCGAGATTGCCGCCAGCAGCGGCATCAGCGATTACACCGTGTTTGCCCGCGCGCTGGATGAAGCCGCAGCCGATACAGGCGTTAATTTCATCGGCGGCTTCGGCGCGCTGGTGCACAAGGGCGAAACAAAGAGCGATACCGTGCTGTTGGATTCATTGCCATCAGCGTTGTCCTCCACGACGCGCTTCTGCGGTTTTGTCAACGTCGCCAGCACACGAACCGGTATCAACATGGACGCGGTCTCCAAAATGGGCCGGATATTGAAAACGACCGCGCAGCTCACAGCCGGCGACGGCGGCATCGGCTGCGCCAAGCTCGTCGTCTTTGCCAATGCCATTGAAGACAACCCGTTTATGGCGGGCGCTTTCTGCGGTTCGGGCGAGCCTGAATGCGCGATCAACGTGGGCGTATCCGGACCCGGCGTCGTCAAATCCGCTCTGGAGACGGTGCGGGGTGAAAGCTTTGACATCGTTGCCGAAACCATTAAGAAAACAGCGTTTCAAGTCACACGCGTGGGCCAGCTGGTGGCCAAAGAAGCATCGGAGCGCCTTAAAGTGCCGTTCGGTATCGTCGACCTGTCCCTTGCGCCCACCCCGGCCATCGGTGACAGCGTGGCGCGGATTCTTGAGGAGATTGGCGTGGACGTTTGCGGTCTTCACGGCACCACCGCCGCGCTGGCGCTGTTAAACGACGCTGTTAAAAAAGGCGGCGTGATGGCTTCTTCACATGTGGGAGGGCTATCCGGCGCTTTCATTCCTGTCAGTGAGGATGAAGGCATGATTGAGGCGGTGCAGCAGGGTGCTCTTTCGCTGGATAAACTGGAGGCCATGACGAGTGTCTGCTCCGTCGGTCTCGATATGGTGGCTGTGCCCGGCGATACGCCCGGCTCCGTGCTGTCCGCCATCATTGCAGATGAAGCCGCCATCGGGGTGATCAACAGCAAAACGACTGGCATTCGCATCATTCCGGTACCCGGCGCCAAAGTGGGGGAAACAGTGGAATACGGCGGCCTGCTTGGCCGCGTGGTTGTGATGGACGCGGGCCAGAGCGGCTGCGAGCGGCTGATTTTAAGAGGTGGGCGTATACCCGCGCCGCTGCAGGGCATACGAAACTGACGTTTGACTTTTCTTATGTTTGTCTGTAAAATAACATGGCACGGCTGGGCAGCACGACGCGCGCCGATGGTTTTTTAATCCGGTTCTCGAAAACAGCGGCGGGAAAAAGCCTGGATCAAGCCGGTACATCAGTGCGGCGACATAAAACAACGAGTCTTCGCACCCACCTGGATAGGGTCCGCCTCCTAACCCGCTGGGATTTGAGGCAAAAAGACACAACGAGCACCCGTAGCTCAGTAGGATAGAGCGCACGCCTCCTAAGCGTGAGGGGTTCCGACGCCGGAGGTGTATAAAAACCGAATAAACTTTGCATAAGTTCCCGTAGCTCAGTAGGATAGAGCGTTCGCCTCCTAAGTATAAGAGGTTCGATCTACGGAACTGCATAAAAATCAAATAATTCATGCATATGCGCCTATAGCTCAGTAGGATAGAGCGTTCGCCTCCTAAGTATAGGAGGTTCGATCTACGGAACTGCATAAAAATCAAATAATTCATGCATATGCGCCTATAGCTCAGTAGGATAGAGCGTTCGCCTCCTAAGGCGGAGGACGTACAGGCACCTTTGAAAACCGAATAACCCATTTGCACCTATAGCTCAGTAGGATAGAGCGAACGCCTCCTAAGCGTGAGGGGTTCCGACGCCTGGATGCATAAAAACCGAATAAACTTTGCATAAGTTCCCGTAGCTCAGTAGGATAGAGCGTTCGCCTCCTAAGCGAAAGGCCGCGCGTTCGAGCCGCGCCGGGAACGCCAAAAGCCGTAAAATAAAGGGTTTTGCGGCTTTTCTCTTTTTTCAAACTTCTTTTCTGTGCTGAAAATGCTCTTTACATCTCCATGCATAACCGTATGTTTTTTGCTAACAGGATTCGAACCGTTTTTGCTCTTCTGCTAATAATTTTTGCAGGTCTGCTAATACGATTTTGCGCCTTTTATGCAGCTTACTTGATAAGCTCAGCAAGAGCATTAGCAAGCTCGGGAGATCTCTGCAGCTGCTCGATCAGCGTCTTGATATCCAGCACATTCTCCTGCGGCGGCTTCACGTCACGCAGATCTGGATTGGCATAGAAAGCGGCTTCAAATCTCTGTGCGTTAAGCTTCCTGTCTTCGTCCAAGATATGCGCATAGACCTTGGTGATCATATCGATCTCTGCATGGCCTGTGTCGCCCTGCGTCGCCTTCAGATCGCCCTTGTTTAGCTTCAGCTTATAGGTTGTGCTGGAATGCCGCAACGAGTGGAAAACTACGTTAGGCAACCCGACGCGCTCTCTGAGCCGTTGAAAGGATTCCGTTATTACCCGGTCTTCACAAGGCCTGCCGCTGTTCATGGGTATCACAAGGTTATAATCCTCGTATTCGTCCTGAAGCAGTTCTTTTAATGTGTTCTGCTTTTCCCTGAACTCTCTGAGGATATATGCGACGGTCTTAGGCAGCCATACCCTGCGTACACTGGACTGAGTTTTCGGCGTCTTCAGCACCACTATAGTTGTCGGATTTTTCTTGACCGATGGGAACGTGCGAATGATGTCCTTTTGATCGAGAGTTTTTATCGCTTCCAAGGATGCGCGCTGCAGTTCTTTATCAATATAAACGTAGGA
>CAZNVX010000121.1:0-8075 GCA_964576225.1 uncultured Christensenellaceae bacterium | reverse complement strand
ATACTCAGCCGCGACGGGGTCACGACGGTGAACCCCGGGTCACTGCCCATCGGCATTATTGACGAGGTGACCCCTGTCAGCGCTCGCAAAACGCTGGAGAGGGACGACATGATCGTGCTGCTCAGCGACGGCGTATCGGAAGCGGTGGGCGACGATGCCGTCAAATGGTTTGCCGATATCCCGCAGGACAGCGCACAGGCGGCGGCGGATGCGATCTTGTGCAAGGCGCGCGGCGACGGGCCTTTGCGCGACGACATGACGGTGTTGGTCAGCCGGATCAGCGACGGATGAAGTGGCGGCCCGCGGCGCCATAAAGGCATTCATAAGCACCCGCTTTGGCACAGCCGCAAGAGCGGCCGCAACCCAATCGCCCAAGCCGGGCCATCGGCTATTTGGCGCAGTAAAAGCTGTGGTTGCCGATGCGGTCGTAGTATTCAAAATTGCGCCAGCGCTTCTTTTTGGATACCCGGAAATAATACATGTCCTCCGGGAATTCGTCACGCCGTTCTATCGCGGCTTCCACAGCGGCCATGCTTTCATCATTATACCTTTTGGATACTGCGAACTGATGCCGTGCAAACACCACTTTTTTAACCGTCTTGCCAAAACGCTCGCTCTCAAAGCGATTGAGCACCACCGCGGCCACGGCCACCTGTCCTTCAAACGTCTCTCCCCGCGCTTCCGCATAGACCACCCGCGCGATGTAGGCTTTTTCTTCCTCGCTGTACTCATAGGCGTCTTCGTCTTCGGCTGCCGACAGATTGTCGCGGAATGCCGCCGGGTTGGCGGCAGACTGTGGCGACGGAGAAGCGGCATTTGCCGAAAACGCAGCGCGCAGCCATTCGGGCCGGCCGGTGCGTGTCACCGTAACGGGGGCGGGCGTTGTGCTGACTTCGCTTTCAGGACCGACACTGGTGTGGGCGCCATCGGCGGCGGAACCCGCAGACGCGCAAAAAACGATCAGGCATATCCCGATAACAGACAAAATCTTTAGTATTTTTTCCTTCAAACTGTTCCCTTCCTGTTGATGAAAATCTTATATCCATACGCCGCTTCGCAGACAATACCCGCGCATGCGGTCGTTAGAAACTGCCGCCTTTTATGGCCGGGAAACACGGTGCACGCTCAATAATAACCAGTAATTACCATGCATATTTCGCCACATAGTTTACGAATATATATCAAACTTTACAAATTGTCAATCAATAATATTTATGAATTGCATTTTTTAGACCTTTCAACACAACCGTTTTTCAAGCATGCCCGGATGCAAAACCGGTTTCAATAACGGTACCTTTGCCAAAAAAAGGCCCCTGCGCAAGGCGGGGGACAGAGACTGTTATAAGGAGGATTGTGGTTGGTTGCGGCTGCCATGTGTTTCATTATTTGTATACACACTTTTTGGGCGCGTGAAACAATTTTGTAATAAATAAAATAGATTTGTCTCCGGAGCACAGGAAAAACGTGCGGCTAGGCTGCCGTTTAAAACTTTTGCTAAGAAAAGCCCGCATTTGTGCCGATATATCAAATGAGGTGAGTTTTGTCTTGAATACGTCTACACAGAGGGTGCTGCGGCGCATGCTGGCGCTGCTGATAATCGCTGCGGTTGTGGCCGGTATATTATCGGTTCAGCTGAACGGGACCGCGGCATCCGACAAATCCATCGTGCGCGTCAGGCTCTCGGTTGGTTCAACATCGTCGCTGAGCTTTTCACTGAACGGCAACTACGGCATTGAGGCGGATGCGTCCAAAAGCATCTCGTCCGGTTCTTACACGGCCAAGATTGAAAACGGCGTGGTCAAGCTGTACAGCGGCAGCTCGCTGGTGTGCTCGGGGAGCAGTGTCAAGATTGTGGAGCGCGCGCCGTCGTCCGGGTTTAACCTCGCATCCATCAGGACAACCAGTTACGGGACAAACAGTTACCGGGGGGACATTGAGTTCCGCATCAGCGGCAGTTCCCTTGTGGTGATTAACCATATTTACCTCGAATATTATCTGTACGGCGTGGTGCCGCATGAAATGAGCAACTCATGGCCGCTGGAGGCTCTGAAGGCCCAGGCGGTGGCTGCGCGCACGTATGCCGTGCGGTATATGGGCAGCGGCACATACGATTTGGTGGACACGTCGTCCAACCAGGTTTACAAAGGCTATAACGCTTCCTACGCCAACGCGATCCGCGCTGTGGACGAAACAGCCAGGACGGTGCTGACCTGCAACGGCAGCCTCGTTCAGACGTATTATGCCGCGTCCAACGGCGGCTATACCGATATCCCGCAGCATGTCTGGTCAGCCAGCGCCCCGCTGCAGCCTTACCATGTGATTCAGGCCGATCCGTTTGACACGCAGAACACCTGGAGCAAGCAGGAGGTGCTGATATTCCCCAAAACGCTCTCCGGCTCGAACGGCATCGCCTACCAGGTGATGAACAGCGGGTCGATGGTGACCGGAACAGGCTCACAGAGCGCCAACGCGGCGCGATACTTAAGGATGATGGCCTTGCCCGCTGTGGCAGCCAAGGGTTATGTGGCAGACGTGACGTCGGACATCACCATAGTGGGCTTTGACCGGATACTGCCGCACACCTATGTGGGCAACCACGGTCTGCCCGACTATTCAAAACAGACCAGCTGTATCTGCTTTCACAAAGCCGATGTGACAATGCGCGTGCGCGCCAGCCGCATGACCTCTGGGCAGTCATATGTCGAAGAGACGGTGCCGGTGACTTTCACCATCGATATGAACAGGTTTACCGAGGCGGGCGGTTTGTATCAGGCCTTTGCCGACAGCAGCTTAAGGCTTTTTGCGGTGGAGGAGACCGGCACAAGCTGGAATATTTACCGCAGGCGATTTGGCCACGGCGTCGGGCTCTCCCAGCGCGGCGCTCAGCAGCGCGCCCGGGCCGGGCATACATATCAGCAAATACTGACGTTCTACTATCCGAACACCACTTTCCAGACGCTGAATATTTCGCCGCCGGCACTGACAAGCCCCGGGGGGCAGACGTCCACAAACGCGACGATCGTCAACTGCGTGAACTATGTGAATGTGCGCAGCACGCCCGGCACCCAGTATGCCGCGATCGGCAAAGCGCTGGCCGGGTCGCGTATTATGGTGACGCAGGCGTTCGCGGCGCCGGCCTGGCACAAGATCAATTTCGGCGGCATTGACGCATATATCCATGCCGATTATGTTAAGATGGATCCGGAGCCGACGCCGACGCCTGCGCCGGCTGCAGCCAACGCCACGATAATCAATTGTGCCGTGTCTGTGAATGTGCGCAGCACGCCGAACACGAACGTCGCAGCCATCGGCCAGGCACTGGCCGGTGCACGCATCACGGTCACTCAGGCGGATGCAGCGTCCGGCTGGCACAAGATCGACTGGGGCGGTACAGAGGCATACATTTTTGCCTATTATGTGCAGCTGGACGAGTCGCCGCCACCGACGCCCACGCCGACCGAGTCGACGACGCCCACGCCTTCCGTGACGCCGACGCCGACGCCCACCGTGACGCCGACACCCACGCCCACCGTGACGCCGGCGCCCACACCCACCGTGACGCCGACGCCGACGCCCACCGTGACGCCGACGCCCACGCCCTCCGCGACGCCGACGCCCAGCGGGACGCCGCTGATCGCGCAGACGGGCAGGGTGACGTCAAGCGTGCTTAACATAAGAAGCGGGGCGGGCACATCGCACAGCGTTGTTGGCAGCTTCGGGCGAAATGATACGGTATGCGTGGTGCAGGCCGGCAGCAGGGGTGGCTGGCATCAGATACTGTACAGCGGCAGCTTGGCGTGGGTATACGCGGATTATGTGGATCTGTCCAACCCGACAACGGGTGTGATCACCGCGTCGGTGCTCAATGTGCGCACCGGGCCGGCAACGACGCATGGCATAGCGGGCAGCCTGAGAAGGGGCGACCGGATCGAAATCATACAACAAAACGCGGCCAAAGACTGGCATAAGATATTGTTCAGCGGCGTTGAAGCGTATGTGCATGCCAGCTATGTGACCATCAGCGGGTCCGAATCCCCTTCCGTGGATCCCGCTCCGGCCGAGGCTGTGTACGCGAGCGTCAATGCGTCGGCGCTCAATTTCAGAAAGACCGCGGGTCTGAGCGGCGCTGTTATCAGGACGCTGTCGCGCGGGGATGTGGTGCAGGTGCTTGAACAGGGCAAGGAATGGCATAAGGTGAGACACGGCGGCGTCACAGGTTTTATGTCCGCGCAGTATCTGAGGATGTCGTCTGCCACGTTCGGTCAGGTGAACGCGAGCGTGCTGAACGTGCGCAGCGGGTCATCCACCTCGTCCTCGATATTGGGGAAACTTTCCAGGAGCGACGTGGTGGAGGTGCTGACCAGGGGTGCGAGCTGGCACATGATCCGCTACAGATCTGCTACCGCGTATGTTTATGCGAGCTATATTAAGATTTTGTAGGGAGGCTGATCAAGGGGCGCTGCTGTGCGCCCCTTTTTTATTATGCATAAACGCGCAAGCAGCAGGTTATCCACACCCTTTGATTTTCCAGAGCGCCCCTGGCATCACGGCTGAAAATGCGGGTTTTCGGGCAGTTATCCACCATTTGAAATAAGTTATCCACCAAGAATGGTGGATAACTTATGCCGGAGCGGATATGTATAGACAATTAATATTTATACATTTTTCGTGCGTATTATGGGGAAAAATGACGTATTATGGTGATGAAAGAGTCCGAAAACGGGGACAGCATACCCGGCGATGAGGGTGTAAAAGGCCACCGCAACCAACGCTTGCGTGACAACGGTGGCACAGCCTGATAGTATATCGATAAACTTGACGAACGGCGGGGGAGGGTGACAGGATGAACGCGGTGGGCGGCCATATCAGGAAGCTGCGCAAAAAGGCGGACATGACGCAGCAAACGTTGGCGGAACGGCTGAGCGTAACCCGGCAGGCGGTGTCCCAGTGGGAAAACGGCAACACGCAGCCCGATCTCGACACGCTGGCGGCCATTGCGGGCGTATTCGGCGTGGACATGACGGAAGTGATCTACGGGGAAAAGAGAAAGGAGACGGCGGCTGACCCGGCGCGACGGAAGCGGTATGTGACGGGGCTGATCGTGTTTGGGGCGCTAGCTGCGGTCATGGTGTTGTTAACGGTGTTCTTTGAACCGGCGGTGAAGCTTATGTCCAGCCAGCAATACACGTTGGACTATCTTTATTATCGATATTATGTGCCTCCGCTGCTTTATCTTTTGATGGCACTATCAGGGCTGAACCTTTTCTCTATGTTTTGGGATCTTCGCGTCACACGCCGGAGCATGCGACGCGGTATTCTTTCATTCGCAGTGTTGTTGCTGCTGTTCCATTATGGCTTGGGGTTGATCTACCTGCGCGAAAACATTGACATACCCGGGCTGATATTTAATTATCAGATATATTTATTTAGGCATGACCCCGTCGTTTTCCTCATCCCCGGTATCGGCCTGTTTCTGGGGCTGAACGGGCGGCGGACGGAGCGCACGGCTGAATGAAGGAAGTGAGCGGGAGCAGGGGGTTTGCCTGTGCCCCGCATGGGGCTTCACAGTCTCAAAAAAGACAAGAAAACAAAGGCCGATGCGTTTTGCACCGGCCTTGCTCATGCTGTTTGTTGGATACTATAGCTTTTTCACGCTCATCATGGCCTTCTCACCGTTGATGTCCCACTCCTTCTCGTAGCCCGAGAGGGTATCGGCGATCTCGTCGGCCAGCACTTCGGATTTGATTTCCTCAGCGTTGCGGGACACGACGCCTTCAAGCTTGCCGTTGCCGGAAAGCGCGAAGCGGATGTGGTCCATCACCTCAAAGCCCGCTTCCTTGCGCATCGTCTGTATCTTGGAGATCAGCTCGCGCACATAGCCTTCCTCGATCAGCGCGTCGGTCAGCGTGGTCTCGATTATGGCGCTGACGCCGCCGTCGCTCTCTGCCACGAAGCCCTCTTTCTGCCTGGGCTCGATCAGCAGGTCTTCCTCGGTGAGCACCACCTCGGTGCCGCCGGCGTCGAAGCTGTACGTGCCGCCGCCGCGCACCGCGTTGACGATGGCGATGCCGTCGCCCTCGGAGAGGTGCTCACGGATCACGTTTAAGAGCTTGCCGTACTTGGGTCCCAGCGTCCTCATCTGCGGCTTGATGCTGTACGCGATGTATTGGGTCACGTCCGCGCCGAACGACACCTTCTTGATGTTCAGCTCGCCCGCGATCAGCTCGGTAAACATATCGCCCGGGTCATTCACGCCGCCCACGTACATATTGGCAATAGGCTGGCGGTTTTTGATGGCGGCGGTGTTGCGCGCGCTGCGGCCTAAGACCACCACCTTGAGCACCGTGTCCATACCCGCCTCGAGCGCCTTGTCGATAAATGCTTCGTCAGGTGTGGGGAAGGTGCACAGGTGCACACTCTCGGGGGCATTTTTATCCACGCTGCGCACCAGGTTCTGATAGATCGTCTCCGTCATGAACGGGATAAAGGGCGCGGCCACGCGGCAAACCGTCTCCAGTACGGTGTACAGCGTCAGGAACGCGTCCGCCTTGTCCTCCTCCATGCCGGAAGCCCAGAATCGGTTGCGGCAGCGGCGCACATACCAGTTGGACAGCTCGTCCACGAACCTGTCCAGCTCACGCGCGGGCTCGGTGATGCGGTAGTTGTCAAGGTGCGTCTCCACCGTTTTGACCAGCGTGTGCAGGCGCGAGAGTATCCATTTGTCCATCACGTTGCCCCCCGACAGCGTGTGCTTCGTGGGGTCGAAATCGTCGATATCGGCGTACAGTATGTAGAACGCGTAGGTGTTCCACAGCGTGCCCATGAACTTGCGCTGCGACTCCGACACCGCGTCATAATAAAAACGGCTCGGCAGCCACGGGGCGCTGCCCACGTAGAAATACCAGCGCACCGCGTCGGCGCCCTGTTTGTCCAGCACGTCCCACGGATCCACCACGTTGCCCTTGTGCTTGCTCATCTTCTGGCCGTCCTTGTCCTGCACGTGGCCGAGGACGATGCAGTTTTCGAACGGATTGCGCTCGAACACCAGGGTGCCGATGGCGAGCAGCGTGTAGAACCAGCCGCGCGTTTGATCCACCGCCTCGCTGATGAAGTCGGCCGGGAAGCGGCGCTCAAACTCCTCCTTGTTTTCAAAGGGGTAATGCCACTGCGCAAACGGCATCGCGCCCGAGTCGTACCAGCAGTCGATCACCTCGGAGACGCGTTTCATCTCGCCGCCGCACTTTTGACAGCTCAGTGTGACCACGTCGATGAACGGCTTGTGCAGCTCAATGTCCTCCGGCACGTGATGACCCAGCTGTTTGAGCTCGGCGATGGAGCCGATCACGTGAATATGGCCGCAGCCGCACGTCCACACGGGCAGCGGGGTGCCCCAGTAGCGCTCGCGCGAGAGACCCCAGTCGATCACGTTCTCCAAAAAGTTGCCCATGCGGCCTTCCCGGATGTTGTCCGGCAGCCAGCCCACCGCGCGGTTGTTGCGCAGCAGCAGGTCTTTGAGCGCTGTCATTTTGATGAACCACGTGCTGCGGGCGTAGTAGAGCAGAGGCGTGTCGCAGCGCCAGCAGAACGGGTAGCTGTGCGCGTATTTCTGCGTGTCCAGCAGCAGGCCGCGTTGTTTGAGGTCGGCGACGATTTTCGGATCCGCATCCTTGACGAAAACGCCGTCCCACGGCGTGCCGCCCTTGAAGCGGCCCTGCTCGCTGACCATCTGCACAAACGGCAGGTCGTAGTTGCGGCCCACGCGCGCGTCGTCTTCGCCGAACGCGGGCGCGTTGTGCACAATGCCGGTGCCGTCCGTCAGCGTCACGTAATCGTCCACCGTCACGAAATAAGCTTTCTTATCCGCCGCGCCGAAATCGTACAGCGGCTCGTACTCCTTGTATTCCAGCTCCTTGCCGGTGAATTCCTCAACAATTTTGGCGTCCGCCCCCAGCACGGCTTCCACCAGCGCGGCTGCCATGATGAAGTATTCGCCGCCGACTTGCGCTTTTACGTACTGCTGGCGCGGGTGCACACACAGCGCGACGTTGGACGGCAGCGTCCAGGGCGTGGTCGTC
>CAZNVX010000120.1:0-8098 GCA_964576225.1 uncultured Christensenellaceae bacterium | reverse complement strand
TGCTGTTGCGCCCCCGCTTGCCAAGCATTTCGACAAGGGTTGTGCGCGATACAGTGAGCGGATTGATTTTGGTGGAGGGCGGCTCCACATAAGCGAGCGACGGCAGCACGCTTCGCACACGGCTCTGGGCGGAAGAGATATGACGCAGGCTGTCCATCACAATGTTGTCCTCGTTGATCAGGATCACATTGGAGTACTTGCCCATCAGCTCTGCAATAAGCATCAGTCTGCGGGGCAGGCCCAGTTCATCGCGTGCATCCAGGCTGATGCGGACGATTCGCTCCAATCCTGTCTGTTCAACGCCGGTGACCTTGGCGCCGGTCAGATGCTTGCGCAGGAACATACAGAACACAGGAGGCGACGGGGGATTCGCGTACTTCTGATCTGTCAGGTGCAAGCGTGAGTCAAACGCGCCCGCGCTGATAAGCAGCTTGAGGTTTTTGCCCGGCGCGCGCAAAGACAGCACCACGGTATCCGGCTGCGGCTGATGCACCTTATCCACCTTACAGCCCATCACCGGTTCTCTGATTTCGTTGACGATCACATGCAGCGTCAGCCCGTCCAGCGTCATAAACGTTCCTCCATGAAACAGTATTATACAGCCTGGTGACTTCAGATGCAAATAATGTTATAATGGCGAAAACCAAACATGCCGGAGGGAACGATGCAGCACGTTATGGATAAGGCGCAAAGCGCCAGGAAAGCCGCAGGAATACTGGCCTGCATGGGAGCGTTGGTGAAGGACGCGGCGCTATTGGCAATGGCTGATGCGCTGGTGGCCAATGCCGCACATATCATCACTGAAAATGAGAAGGATCTGGAAGCAGGCCGCGCGCGGGGGACGTCTTCCTCAATGCTCGACCGCTTGTCGCTGTCTTATCAGCGCATTGAGGGTATGGCCAAGGGTTTGCGCGACATTGCGGCGCTGCATGACCCGGTGGGCGAGGTTCTCCATACCACATTGCGGCCAAACGGCCTGTCTATTGGCAAACAGCGCGTGCCACTCGGTGTCGTCGGCATCATTTACGAGGCGCGTCCCAACGTGACATCCGATGCCGCGGGGCTGTGTATAAAAACAGGTAACGCGGTGGTGCTGCGCGGCGGCAGTGATGCTATTCTGTCCAATATCGCAATAGTGGACACGCTGAGAGATGCGGCAGTGCAATCCGGTCTTCCGGCCGATGCCATCCAGCTCATCGACGATACGTCGCGGGAGGCCGCTACATATATGATGAGTCTCAACGGCGTGATTGATGTGCTGATTCCGCGCGGCGGTGCAGGGCTGATTCAGAGCGTGGTTAAGAACGCAACGATTCCTGTCATCGAGACAGGCACAGGCAATTGTCACATCTACATCGACGAGTCGGCCGACCTTGATTTGGGCGTTGAGATCATATATAACGCCAAGACGAGCCGTCCCTCGGTGTGCAACGCGGCGGAAACGCTGCTGGTGCATGAAGCCGTGGCAGCCCAGTTTCTGCCCGCTATGGCGGAGCGGCTTGCCAATGTGGAGCTGCGCGGCTGCGAAAAGACCAGAGCGTTGATTAACGTGAGGGAAGCGACTGACGAGGACTTTTTTACGGAGTTTCTGGACTATATTCTCGCAGTAAAGGTGGTGTCCGATGTGGATGAAGCGATTGGCCATATCAACCACTACGGAACAAAGCACTCGGAAGCCATCGTGACCAAGGACTACGAAAGTGCGGAGAAATTTCTGGCACGGGTTGATGCGGCAGCAGTCTATGTCAACGCGTCCACGCGGTTCACGGACGGCGGCGAATTCGGGTTTGGAGCCGAAATCGGCATCAGCACGCAGAAACTGCACGCCCGCGGCCCGATGGGGCTGGAGGAACTGACCACATACAAATACATCATCCGGGGCAGCGGGCAGATCAGATAGACACATTTAAAGCGGAGTTTTGCAGCGTGGATGAAAGAACGATCAACACGGCCAGAGGTAACGTCTGTTATTGGATCAGCCGAACAGACAAACCAGACACCAAGTGTATTGTGTTTACCCACGGCTTAACAGCCAACCATTCCATGTTTGAGAAACAGACGGAATTTTTCAAGCAGGACTTCACGGTGATCACGTGGGACGTTCCGCTTCATGGGCGTTCCCGTCCATATCATGACTTTTCATACGAAAACTGTGCTGATGACCTGCTGGGTATTCTGAATCAGGAGAATATCAGAAAAGCCATACTCGTGGGGATGTCAATGGGCGGATACCCCTGTCAGGAGTTTGGGTCACGTTATCCCGAAAGAGTGGAGGGCTTTGTCGCACTGGATACCACGCCCTATGGCTTGATCTATTACTCAAAGTCGGATATCTGGTGGTTGAAGCGTGTGGCTCCGCTGGCCAGACTGTATGCCGGGAACGCATTGCGTAAGAGAATGGCGATGTCCGTCTCCAAAACGACATATTCATATGAGAAGATGATGGATATGCTCGCGCCTCTTACAAAAGAACAGATCATCGAGCAGATGGACATTGCTTATGGCAAATTCATCAAGGAAAATAAGGATGTCCGTTTTCCTTTTCCGGTGCTAATACTGCTCGGCGAATACGACAAAACCGGTAAGGTCGCGCAGTATTGCCATGCATGGTCCAAGAACGAAGCTTATCCGCTCCATATCATCAAAGGCGCCGCGCACTTTTCTAATGGAGATAATCCGGAACAGGTGAATGCCGAAATACTCAGTTTTATTAAAGATATCGGTTGACATGCAGATTCAAATCTGAGCAGTGCAAGGAGGTGCCCCTTGGATGCTACATTAATAGCCCCGTGCGGCATGAACTGCGCGCTATGCTATGCGTATCAACGGGACAAAAACCGTTGTGACGGATGCCGCAGCGATAGCATTCCCTTTGAGTACTGCCGCCGCTGTGTGATTAAAAGCTGCAAGACCCGGCTGGATAACGGCTGGGCCGACTGCAGCGTGTGTGAGCGTCCCTGCCAGCGGCTTAAGCAGCTGGATAAACGGTATCGGACGAAATACGGCATGAGCATGCTTGAAAATCTGGCCGCGATAAGGGAAAATGGCATAGAAGCGTTTGTCGGACAACAATTACAACGCTGGACGTGTCCGGACTGCGGCGTCGTCATTTGCGTTCACCATGGCCGCTGCATGCACTGCGGAAGCTGATGTTATTCCAGTGACACGGGAACTTCCGTGAAAGCAAGCTCTACGCTGTCAGGAACACCCGCCGGCAGTTCTATCAATATATGCCATGCAGCCATGTCCATGGTGCCGATGTCCGGACGGAGCCGGTCGATGGACACGGTAAGCTTGCTGTCATCGCCGGTCACATCCGTCACCAAATGGCGGATGGAACCACTCGTCTCCATTAAACGAATGAGCAGCAGAGCATGCGATTCAAAAAATGCGTCGTCATATGGCAGCGTGCTGTCGTATGACGTGAGTTCGGTTACTGAACGGATCACCTGCGTGGACGGGTAATTCTCATTTTCGATGCCGCTTCCTTTGCGGATATACTGCGCTGTAAAATCCATAGACCCCACATCCTTCGTGCTGCTGGTATCATCAGATGGCTGGACGACGACAGGAGCAGCCGGCACGGCATCCGGGGGCAAAGCGTCGTTGGTTTGGGCGCAGCCGCTGATCAGCATCATTAAGACCAGTATCAGCAAAGGTATTTTTGTTTTCATGTTAACGAGCACTCCTTTTATCTTCTGACGATTCGGCTCAGCATTATGTTCCCCGATTCAGCCTGGAATTATCTCAGGCCTTCGTGGATCTTGCTAAAAATAGCCGTTGCACAGTTGCTGCCGGTGTGCTCTTGATAAATATGAAACCTGCCGTGTTACTGCATGAGAAATTCGCGAATACGGTTTATATGCTTTTGCACACTGGGCGCGTTCGGGCCGCCCGGCACAGCACGTCGTTTCACACAGGATTCAAGCGACAATGCGTCGTACACATCCTCGGAGAAAAGCGGTGATATCCGTTTCAGTTCAACAAGGGATACATCTGAAAGCGGTTTTCCGTTCTGTTCGCAATGAAGCACCAGCTGCCCCACAGCCTCATGTGCGTCACGGAAGGGGAGACCTTTACGCACCAGGTAGTCCGCTGCGTCCGTGGCGTTGGTGAAACCGCGGCCTGCGGCTGCCCGCATGGTATCGGTGTGCCACTCGGCTGTGCGCAGCATGCCTGTCATCACAGGCAAACACGCGGCAAGTGTGTCATACGCATCGAACAACGCCTCCTTGTCCTCCTGCATGTCTTTGTTGTATGCGAGCGGCAGCCCTTTGAGCACCGTCAGCAGCGCAATCAAGTCTCCGTAAACGCGTCCTGTTTTTCCCCGTATCAGCTCGGCCATATCCGGGTTCTTTTTTTGAGGCATGATGGATGAGCCGGTGGAATAAGCATCGCTCAAAGATACGAACGCAAACTCCCCGGTCGACCACAGCACGATCTCCTCGGACAGCCGGGAAAGGTGCATCGCGCAGACGCAGCAGGCGTAAATAAAGTCCAGAACGCAGTCGCGGTCAGACACCGCGTCCATACTGTTGGGCGTGATGTCCGCAAAGCCAAGCTCATTGGCAACCATATGCCTGTCTAAAGGATAAGTGGTGGCACACAGCGCCCCCGAACCCAGCGGCATCATGTCGGCAGCGGTGCGCGCATTTTGAAAACGCACGCAGTCGCGCAGCAGCATCTCGGCGTAAGCCATCAGGTGATGCGCCAATGTGGTTGGCTGTGCCTTTTGGAGATGTGTGTAGGCCGGCATGATGGTGAGAAGATTATCGCCGGATATGTCACACAGCGCCGTCATCAATGCCTTCGCAAGCGCTGTCAGCTCATCGCAGACCTCCAGCAGGAACATGCGCACATCCAGCGCCACCTGGTCATTGCGGCTGCGGCCGGTATGAAGGCGTTTCCCCGCTTCTCCGATGCGCTCGGTCAGTAGTCGCTCCACATTCATATGGATGTCTTCGTCCTGCTGCGAAAAAGATACGAAACCCTCTTCAATATCCTCAAGTATACCCTCAAGGCCGTTGATGATCTGCTCGCAGTCTTCATCCGATATGATGCCTGCTTTGCCCAGCATACGGGCATGCGCAACGCTGCCCAGTATGTCGGCACGAACCAGACGGCTGTCGAATGTGATGGACGAATGAAATCCGGCGGCCAAAGCGTCCGTCTCAGACAAAAAACGGCCGCCCCACAGCTTCTTGCTCATTTTTGATTCCTCTGCGCGTCCATGAGCGCTTTCACCTTGATCGGCAGGCCGAAAAGGTTGATAAAACCCTCGGCGTCCTGCTGGTTGTAGACCTCATCTTTACCGAATGTGGCAAACGCTTCGCTGTAAAGTGAATAGGGCGACTGAACTCCGGCGGTCACACAGCGTCCTTTGAAAAGCTTGAGACGCACATCGCCGGTTACTGTCTGCTGAGTGGAATCCACAAATGCGGACAACGCCTCACGCAATGGTGTGAACCATTGGCCATTATACACCATTTCGGCAAACTTAAGCGCGATGCCCTGTTTATAGTGCAGCGTATCGCGGTCCAGCGTCAGGCTTTCAAGCGCGCGGTGGGCTTCGTAAAGCATCGTTCCGCCCGGCGTTTCGTAGACACCGCGGGATTTCATGCCGACAAGGCGGTTTTCCACCATGTCGTCGATACCTATGCCATGCCTTGCGCCCAGTTCGTTGAGCGTTTCCATTAACTCAACAGGGGAGAGCAGCTTCCCGTCCACCGATACAGGGACACCTTTGTCAAAGGACACTGTGACGTAGGCAGGAGAGTCCGGTGCCTGCTCTGGCGGTGTGCAGATCATATACAAATCTTCCTGCGGTTCGTTCCAAGGATTCTCCAGATCGGATCCCTCGTGGCTTAAATGCCACAGGTTGCGGTCCATGCTGTACGGCCGTTTCTTGGAAACGGGCAGGGGAAGGTTTCGCGCCTCAAGATAAGCGATCGCATCCTCTCTGGACCGGATGTCCCATATGCGCCATGGCGCGATGATTTTCATTTCGGGCGCCAGCGCTTTGATGGTCAGTTCGAAACGCACCTGATCGTTTCCTTTTCCGGTGGCGCCGTGACATATGGCAGTGCAGCCCTCTATTTTAGCAATCTCCACGAGACGCTTGGCGATAATGGGCCGCGCCATCGATGTGCCCAGTAGATATTTACCCTCATAAACAGCGCCGGCTTTCAGCGTTGGATAGATGAAATCGGTCATGAATTCTTGTTTTAAATCTTCGATATATATTTTGCTCGCACCGCTTTTAATCGCTTTCTCGTTGAGCGGAGCAAGCTCTTCGCCCTGCCCGACATCTGCCGCCATTGCGATCACGTCGCAATCATAGTTTTCTTTCAGCCATGGTATGATGACTGACGTATCCAGTCCGCCCGAATAGGCCAGGAGCACTTTCATTTTTTGCATTGTGATATACCTCTTGAAAAATTAATCTCAGTAATTATACAGTAATGTGTATATTTATTCAATACCTTTTGCTGTTTTTTTTGTTAAATCTCATATGGAGAAATATATCTCGTCAAGGTTTGAAATAAATGAAATTTCAATGAATAATGCATTTTTTCTGATTGCATTGAAAATGCATATATGTTACTATATAGAGCGATATTTTTGTAGAATGGCGGCGATGCCGCATTTGTTATTTTGACGAGGAGGACAGTCACATTGGCTAAGGTGGAAAGCGCAGGCGCAAACAAGGTAAAGCTGACGATTGAAGTGACGGCGGAGGATTTTGCGGCAGCGCTGCAGCAGGCATACATAAAAAGCAGAGGCAAGTTTACCGTGCAGGGGTTCCGAAAAGGCAAAGCGCCCCGGCCGGTGATTGAAAAATACTACGGTGAAGGCATTTTCTTTGAGGATGCTTTTGAAATACTTTTCCCCGACAGTTATTCGAAAGCCATAGAAGAGACGGGCACAGAACCGGTATCCCGCCCTGAGATAGATCTTGAGAAGATAGGAAAGCAAGAAGGCATCGTTTATACAGCCGAGGTTTATATCAAGCCGGAAGTCAAGCTAGGTGAATACAAGGGCGTGAAGGCCGAAAAGAAAAAAGCCGAGGTCACGGACGAACAGGTGGAGGCCGAGCTGGCCCGCACAGCCGAGAGAAATGCAAGATGGGTGGACGTGGACCGCGAGGCGCAGCTTAAGGATAAGGTTGTTATCGATTATTCGGGCAGCGTTGACGGGGTTAAGTTCGACGGCGGGACTGCCGATAATCAGGTTATAGAGCTTGGATCAGATACGTTTATTCCCGGCTTTGAAGAACAGATCGTCGGCATGAAGAAAGACGATGAGAAAGACATCACCGTCACATTCCCCGAGGAATACCGTGCCGAGCAGCTGGCCGGGAAGGAAGCGGTCTTTCATGTGGTGCTGCATGATGTCAAGCAGAAGGAGCTTCCTGCCTTGGATGACGAATTTGCGCAGGATGTTTCTGAATTTGACACACTGGAAGAATACCGGGCCGATGTACGGGCCAAGCTTCTGGAACGCGCGGAGAAGAATGCAAAAGATGAAACGGAGAACGCCGTGCTTGAAGCGGTGGTAGAGTGTGCCGAAATCGACATACCGGCGTGCATGATTGAAAACCAGATCGATCATCAGCTCAAGCAGCTTGAATACAGCATGATGTATCAAGGCATAAAATTGGAAGATTACATGAATATGACCGGCACGAAGATGGAGGATATCAGAAATCAATACCGCGAGTCAGCAGAGAAGTCTGTCAGAACCCAGCTTGTGGTGGAGGCGGTCATGAAAGCGGAGAACATCACTGCGACGGACGAGCAAATGAATGACGCGATCGCCCAGCGTGCCGAGAGGGCTAAAAAGGACATTGAGGAATACAGCAAGGCGATGAGCGAAGACGAACGCGCGTATATCAAGGACAATCTCGCGTATGATAATACGGTGTCATTTCTGGTGGAAAACGCGCAGCTGAGCACCCCCAGGAAAAAAACGAAAAAGGAATCGGCCGTGAAGGAAAACACTTCCGGCGAATAGAATAGTATAGGATATACAGTTGTAAGAGGAGGAAACTATGGCGTTGGTACCATTTGTAATTGAGCAGACAAGCAAGGGCGAGAGA
>CAZNVX010000119.1:0-8155 GCA_964576225.1 uncultured Christensenellaceae bacterium | reverse complement strand
ATACTGGCACCTGATACGCGCCATATTCACCGATCAGGTGCTGTGCCATCTCTTCGCCTGTCACCTGCGAAACTCTTGGTTCAGCAATATTCTTGCAGCTTACCAGCGTCTTCTGCCATCCTGCCTCAGGTTGCGTAATAAAAAACAGCCGTCGGCCCGTCCGCTCCCCCGATGATGCCGATTGCGCCATCACCGCGGCCGCATTCCGGTTTCCTCATTCGCTTCCCTCCGGCACAATCAGCCCGAAGAAATACTGATACCCGCTGATGCTGCCATCTTCATTCTTAAATCCCTGCTCCGCCACAGCGATATACCGGCCCGGCCCGGCATGCCCAATGCAAGTCCATGCGGCCAAACCCGAAGGAATGGGATATTCCACCTCTTCAAAGTCCTGGTTGTACAGTTTGAACACCACGCCTGGCTGCTGCTCACCGTCGATATACGGCGCAAAATCCTCAGCCAGTGTGATGTGCTCCACCATTGGCTCCGCTTGCTGAGGCGTCAAGCGCATACCGTCCGCATTGAGTCCGTTCTTCTCTTCAGACCATATCCAATGACGCACGGCGTATATGCTTTTTCCTCCGGACACGATCTTCATCGTATGCGGCGTATGCCAGCCCATGGCCAGTTCATAAAGCGGCCGGTACAGCTCATCGCTGATGGTGCTGTACATACCATCCCGTCCCACCTGCATACAGTACTGCCCGTCCTTTTCAAACACAAAATACTCGGCCGTCTCACCGTTGGAACGCTGCTCATGTATGTGGATAAACATATCCATTGACTCGATATTCACACCTTCCCACGCGGCGGACTTGACCATATAGTTAAACACCGCCTCCTGAACGAGGCATTTCTCCGCGTCCGTCGTCAGCGAATAAGTCTCGCGGTATTCGCCGTTGCGGCAAAGTCCGATATCGAAGACCTCAACAAGCACTTCTTCCCCTGTCTGCACCGGCGTGTCAGGCAGCGCTGCCGCCGGAGCCACCGCTGTCGGCTTCCCGGTATCGGTCGGTCTCAGTTCTACTCTCACCGATCCGCATGCCCCAGCCAGCAGCAACATTATAATCATAAGTATCCGCAATGCCGTTTTTCCCATTGGATCAGCCCTTCTTGATGTTCCCAGGCTCAAAGCGCCCGCCGAACATTATACTGTTTGGTCGGTAATACGACGAAAGCAACATCCGCTTGTTCCGTCCGGGGCAGATATTGCTTTCCTTCTCTGTGCTATGTAGATTCGTGATACCGGCATCACACCTTCAGTGCCGCAAACCGCTCCATCGCCTTTTCGGTGTTCTCTCGCGTATTGAACGCTGTCAGGCGGAAATATCCCTCGCCCGCGCTGCCAAAGCCCGCGCCCGGCGTGCCCGCCACGCCCGCGTCCAGCAGGGCGTCGAAAAAGTCCCACGACGGCATACCGCCCGGGGTCTTCAGCCATACGTACGGCGCGTTCACGCCGCCCCAGCAGTCGATGCCGATGGCAGCCAGCCCCTCGCGGATCACCCTCGCGTTGCCAAGGTAGCTGTCGATAATCTCTCTGATCTGTGTCTTGCCCGCGTTCGAATAGCAGGCGAGCGCACCCTTCTGCGTCACATACGGCACGCCGTTGAATTTGGTGGTGTGCCGGCGGTTCCACATGGCGTTCAGTGAGTGCAGGTTGCCGTCCGAATCTGCGCCCATCAGGTTTTTTGGCACCACGGCAAACGCGCAGCGCGTTCCGGTGAAGCCCGCCGTTTTGGAAAAGCTCCGGAATTCGATCGCCACTTCCTTCGCGCCGTCGATTTCGTATATGCTGTGCGGGATACCGTCCTCACGGATAAACGCTTCATAGGCCGCGTCGAACAGTATGATCGCGCCGTTTTTCTTGGCGTATTTCACCCACTCAGCAAGCTCCGGTTTGGTGAGCACGGTGCCTGTCGGGTTGTTGGGATAGCACAGATAGATAATGTCCACCGGCCCCGTCGGCAGCGCGGGCTTAAAACCGTTGGCCGCTGTGCTGGGCAGATAGGTGATGCTTTCATAGCCGTTCTTCTTCTCATCGAAGTCTCCTGAACGCCCCGCCATCACGTTGGTATCCACATACACCGGATACACCGGATCCAATACCGCAATGGTGCACTGCTCTGAAAACAGCTCCTGTATGTTGCCGGTGTCGCATTTGGCGCCGTCGGATACAAACACCTCGTCCGCCGAAATACCAAGACCCGCATAGTCGTTTTCGGCAATGGCTTCGCGCAGCCACGCATAGCCCTGTTCCGGCCCGTAGCCATGAAACCCGGATGCCGCCGCCATATCGTCTACCGCCGCCTTCATCGCCTCGGTGACTGCGGGCGGCAGCGGGCAGGTCACATCGCCGATGCCCAGCTTAATGATGTCGCCGCCGTGTGCGCTGATCCGCCTGGCCATTTCGGAAAACAGATAGCTTCCTCTTAATCGGCTGTAATTCTCATTGATCAATACCATGGATAGATGTCTCCTTTATTGTTCGCTGAACGCCTGCTGCAATGCCGCAAGCATCACATCCACCGGCGCTTTCTCTCCTGTCCATATCTCAAAGCCTATCGCTCCCTGATACACCAGCATCCCTTGTCCGGAAATCGTTTTGGCCGCGCCCAGCTGAGCCGCCTTTTTCAGGAAAGGCGTTCGCGGCGGATTATGCACGCCGTCGCACACCACCAGCTTGTCCGTGATGCAGCTCATGTCGATATCCGGCAGGCCGGTATCCGGGTATAAGCCCACGGATGTCGCGTTCACCAGTATGCCCGCATCCGGGGGTATCCTGGCCGCTGTCTCCCACTTTAAGTATACTGCCTCGCACGCGGTGTTATCCGATATCAGCGCGGCCAGCGTCTGCCCGCGCTGTTCATTTCGGTTGATGATATACATTTTTTTTGCGCCCGCCAGCGCCGACTCCACCGCGATCGACCGGGCCGCCCCGCCTGCACCCAGCAGCGCGACGGTGGCGTCCTTCAAGCTCACGTTCTCCTCTGTAAGCGCCCTCACAAAGCCCTGACCATCGGTGTTATAGCCGATCAGCCTTCCGCCTTCGTTTTTCACAGTATTCACCGCACCGATCAGCGATGCGCTCTTGTCCACCTTGTCCAGAAAAGGGATACAGGCCACCTTATGCGGTATTGTCAGGTTAATGCCTTTAAAGTTCAGCGCCCGCACCGACTGCATCGCGTCCTGCAAATCCTCCGGCTTTACCAGCAGCGTCAGATAGTGCCAGAACAACCCCTTGGCCTCAAACGCCGCATCCTGAATGACCACGGTCGGGTTCTCATCCACCGGATAACCGAAAACGCCCACCAGCTCCTGGCGAAAGCTCTTTGCCATGTCGACTCCTTTGTTGTGCCCGACGGGCCGAATCTTTGTCCTGTCATTGCGTGCGCAGTAACCGCACGGTTTCATTCTACCGCACAAAGCGACGCGGCGTCAACATCATGGCCGCTGCGCATCGGCACTCACGCCAGTTGTCAACCGGGAATACGCACAGGCATGCCGGGCACAAATTCGCTTGGGCGCAGGCGCTCATTGGCAGAGAGCAGCGCACTGACGGGCAGCCCGAACCGCTCCGCCACGCTCACCAGCGATTCCTGTGGCTCCAGCGTATGCCAGCGGCCGTCCTGTTCCAGATGCTGCCTCACATTCACGCTCTGCCCGGGCTGCACATGCATCGGGCTCACGCCTGGATTCAGTGCACAAAACGAGGTGACATCCATTGAAAACTTGCGCAGCACGTCAAAAAGCCCTTCGCCGTCGCCCAGCGTATAGATATCCGCCGGAAGGCTTTGCCGTCTGACGGGAATCACAATCACTTGCCCGGCCGCCACATGGTTCGGGTTAACATACGGGTTGGCTGTCAGCAGGTCTGCCAACGTCAGGCCGTGCCGCCGTGCGATGCGCAGCAGCGTCTCGCCGCGGCGCACCGAATAGAACGCCCCCTGGCCACAGCCGCCGGAACCGCATGGTATTCTCAGCCGTTGCCCCGGCTTTGCCTCTGTCCCCATCCTGTCCCGCAATGCCTGTTCGCTCACGGAGAATCTTTTAGACAGCATACGCGCCGTGTCTCCGGGCTGAATTTCATATTCAAAATAATCGTAAGGACATTGTGCCATCATGATCGCCTCACTAAAAAAGTGTCGTCCTATATTCTATTCCTGAAGAGCGTTTTTGAGAAGCGAAGGTTTTGTCCTCTCTCGGCGAAATAAGGGGGTACATGTCAATGCACTGCCTGGTGCAGAAACCCGGCGTATGCCTTTGGCGTGCAGTCATTGAGCCGTTGTTCCCGCTTCAAAAGCAGCGGCCCGTGCATGCACATCGCCTGTGACAGGCCGTTTATGTCTCCTGCATCCCTGCCTTGGAGGCACCCGTTATGAGTGCTGCTTTCTTAATGGCCGGTTGCTTCACCCATTAAATCTTAATACCGACCTTGCCATGCAAAGCCCATGCAAAACTTTCGGGCATAAAAAACAGGCGGCACTGTTCGCTGTGCCGCCCGTTGGTTTCCGCGCGGATGTTACGGGCACCCCTGCCCCGCCGCCTTCTCTTCCATATTCACTTTGAGCATGTCCACCTGCTTTAATATGGCCGGGATCTCCTCCTCCATCAGCGTCTCATAGAATCCGTGATATTCGTAGGTCAGCTCGTCAATATCCTTGGATTTGATGCCGTCCACAAACCGATCCAGCATGGCGAAATCCTTTTCGTAGCAATGCATCGAATTGCTGCGGTGCGTATACGTCCCCACATCCACATTCAGCAGCGCCGCCACCTTCTCCTGCAGCTTGATCAGCGCGAACGCATTAAAGAAAAATGCTTCCGGCAGGTCATTCGAACGGAACAGCACCTTCATGTGCAGCTTGTCATTCCGAATAAAAAACTGAATGGACTGCATGCAAGCAGGGTCTGCATTTTTGCTGTCCACCTTAAAATCCCTGATGTTCATCACAGCCCGGCGGGTAAAAGGGTTGCGCGTCAGCTCGCTGAGTATGAAGGGAAGCTGATACGCATAACGGGCATGATAGGTATACTCCCAGCAGTTGCCGTCGCCGATTTTAAAGTCGAGTATGCCGTCGAGCACCTCCATCACATACTGCTGCAGCTCATGGTGCCCGCCGATGATCAGCCGGCTGATGCGCGGCTCTTTCGCCGGCGCCTCAATCGCCACAGTCATGCTGCATTCCTTCTGAAGCTGGTTATAGTCCGGGCAGTCCACGATCTCCCCATTGTCCACAAGCTCCACAAGCGCTTGGTGATAAGCCTGGGGCAGCGTCTCCGCGGTCACAAATATTTCCTTCATGATCATCTCCCTTTCATGGTGGTCTGCAAAAACGGGGATGGTTCAAATGACGGCATCATCCCTCCGTATATGATGATACGTCAAAAAGACACATAAAACAATTCTTAATTATCTTTTTCGAGGTTTTTGATTTGACGTTTTGCAAAGATGGGATTTTGTAGATGAAGCAAAGAGCCGCTCCATTACCCGCTGAAAGTGCATCACGGATTGCAATGATGACAATATTGGGGAGATGAGAACCGGCCTTGGGGATACATTTCCTCAACCACATGCTTGCATTTCTGGCACTTGTGTATATTCTTCAATATAGACTCACCGGGCATTTTACAGCTAGCACATGGCAGCCCTTTGATTCTTTCAACAACGACAAATCCTGGCGCACCACAGCACGGACAAATCATATTAATATTTGTAATAAGATTCAGAGTTGCTTTTTCAATACATTTCATCCTTGTGGGGTTGGCAAACGCCCGCATATCGGTTTCTATCAAAACCTTGTTTGATTGAGATTTCGTTTTTGACCAATAAAAAGCATCCGCAAAGCATTCGGCGTTATTGATGCCTTTAATAATATGCTTGGTTTTACCCTGGTGCGGTCTGACAATCACAAAATGATCGGGAAATCCTATGCTTTCAGAAAACGCAAGCGCCTCGTCAAAATTATCTGTTACGATATGATTATGATTTGTTTGGGCGCTTTCATATACGCCGGTTACCAATACTCTGTTGATCCTATCAAATAAAGCCACAATCTCTATATTCCATGGTATCGACAGATAAGGGTGCATACCAAAGCTCCCCTCACTCGCAACGCCGATATCCTTCTTGGTCAATCGAATGCCAAGCTTAATCTTGCGCAAGGCTGTTTTTTTTTGTGATTGTTTCCTTTTGATTTCGCGCGAAAAGGTCCCTAATTTGTCGGTATCAAACCGTGATTCCACAATCACCTTGCAGCCCGTTTCTTTCTCAAGCAAAGGTTGTATGACGGTTTCTTTTTTGTGCTTGGTGAGTAATACTATTTCACATCCGCTGTATATTCGCTTGTCATTGTCCATTTTATTTCACTTGCCGGAAATGGTTCAATGGCCATGCCTGAGCGACGAACAAACTTTGTTGTACACGTGATTGTACTCATGGTCTGTTTTTGCTTTCGTATAATATCCTTTGGGTTTATACTTGCCGAGCCTTTCCTTCAAGGATTTATCTGCCACACACAGCATTCTCGCTGCCAGAAGGCCGGCGTTATACGCCGAGTTGACGCCCACCGTGGCCACCGGTACGCCTGCGGGCATTTGCGCAATCGACAACACGGAATCCACGCCCCCTAAACCGGAAGACTTTACTGGAACGCCAATGACAGGCACGGTTGTTAATGACGCCACCATGCCAGGCAAGTGCGCCGCCCCTCCGGCGCCGGCAATAATGACCTCGATCCCTCTTGTTTCTGCATCTTTGGCATATTCATACATAGACTCAGGGGTTCTGTGGGCCGATACAATTCTGATTTCATGCGAAATATCTAATTTCCCCAACAGGCGGGCGGCTTTTCTCATCACAGGCAGGTCGGAATCACTCCCCATAATGATTCCCACCTTCACAGAATCACCTTCCATTTTCATTTCCTGCTTATCCTCCCTTATTTTTGATTCTTATATGCGCCAATGCCTCTTGTGCCGTCTTCGCGGCATGGTCGACAGTATCAGAGAGCACTGTCACATGACCCAGCTTTCTCAGGCGGGTTGCTTTGCTTTTTCCGTACCAATGAAAATACACCTTTTCTAGGGCGAGCATTTTATGCAGACCTTCCACAGAATAATCTGATTCCAGCAAATCGCTCTCTCCAAGAATATTAACCATGACGCAGGGCGACAGCAGCTCGGCTGAGCCAAGAGGCATGCCGGTCAGAATCCTCAAAAGCTGCTCATATTGCGAGGTGGCGCACGCTTCGATGGTATAATGTCCGGAATTATGGGGGCGTGGCGCTATTTCGTTGATATACAGCCTGTTTGCTGCATCCAGAAACATTTCGATACAAAACACACCCGCGGAGCCAAACACTTTTACAACCTTTTGGGCAATGTCGGCTATCTGACTCTCGATATCGTTACCGATGTCCGCCGGCACCCTTGTCATGCGCAGTATGCTGTCGACGTGAATGTTTTCCGCGACGGGATATCTGACCATGTCACCATCGTTATCAACGGCGATCATAACGGATAGTTCTTTAATAAAATCCACATACTCTTCAATAAAAAAGTGTCCGCCGCCAAAATCATTCATGACCGCGTCCGCGTCTGATGGTTGCCGCAACACAAAGTTGCCTTTACCATCGTATCCCCCGCAGCAGGTTTTTAGAACCAACGGCAGCCCTTTTTGTTCAATAATCCTATCTAACTCCGCACGGTCTTGCACCTTCCAAAACTGTGGCACCGGTATGTCCGCCGCCTTAAGAATGGTTTTTTGCAGGTATTTGTTTTGTATTTTCTCCAAAACGGCACCGGACGGAATGATAAGCGTGCCTGCCTCCTCCAGCGAACGCAGAACTTTTGCGTCGATATGTTCAAATTCATATGTGATGACCTGAGCGTCTTTCGCTAATCTGGTCATCTCTTTGTGGTCTGTATAGCCGGCAACTATTTGCTGGTCGGCTATCTGGGCAGCCGGAGAATTCTCTGTCGGGTCGAGCACCACAACATAATACCCCATTCTTTTCGCTTCCTGGGTAATCATTCTTCCGAGCTGTCCCCCGCCGATAATGCCGATTCTCGCGGGCGGGTTTATAATTCTCCTGGCCTGCATTCTTCCATCGCTCTTTTCCTTGTGCCTATAGTATTTGCTTATCCCAAAAATTTT
>CAZNVX010000118.1:0-8237 GCA_964576225.1 uncultured Christensenellaceae bacterium | reverse complement strand
CACGCATAGCCATACGGAAAGGCGCGGTCGTTCTGTGCCGCATCATCTGCGATCGAAATAAAATATTCCAGCCGTCCGTCGGAGAAATAATCGGGATATCTTTCGTAGATCGTATCGATATACCTGCGGGTGATTTTCGTGCCCTGTCCGGAAAATATGTACTGCCCGCCCACGCACTTATCAAGCACCTCAAGCAGCCGGGCCACATCGCCTGTGGGCGCAGGTTCGTTCGCGTACTTTGCTTCATAGTATTCGGCTTCTCTTTCAGTTTCCTCAGGAGACGGTGCGCACCCCGGAAGCACGAGAGAAGTCATTATAAAAACGATCAGCAATAATGCAGAAATACTTTTTGACGCGCTCATGATTAAATTATATACCTTGTCGATGTGATATACAACCCGCCAGCTTTCAGTGCGGTCAAATTGCCGTCATAAACAAGCTTTAAGAATATCCGCTTATCATTGCGGAGAAACTAAACAAAAAGCTTACAAGAGGTATGATCATGAAAAAAATACTGATCGTGATGCTGGCTCTCATCACGTTGTGTGCGCCTTGGATGACCGTGCACGCCGAAGGCTTTTCATCGCAGGCGCGAGGCTGGATACTTGTCGACGCGGGTTCGGGCAATGTGCTGGCGGAGCACAATGCGGATGAACCCATGGAATGTGCCGGTGTTGTCAAGACAATGTCCATGCTGCTGATACTCGATGCGGTCAAATCAGGCCGGATCTCGCTTGCAGAGAGTGTAACGGTCAGCAAACAAGCGGCGTCAATGGGCGGCACACAGGTTTTTCTGGATGCAAATACGTCGCATACTGTGGAGGATCTGCTAAAGGCGTTGGTGGTGTGCAGTGCCAATGATGCTGCCGTTGCGTTGGCCGAGAAAGTGGCCGGAAGTGAAGATGCATTTGTGGAAATGATGAACAAGAAGGCGGAGGTGATGGGGCTGGTCGGCCGGTTTACAAACGCCACAGGTCTGGGAACCGATAAGACGATGAGCGCAAGGGATGTGGCACAGGTCTGCGCGGCGCTCGCCGACTATGACCTTTTCTACAACTGGAGCGGTATATGGATGGATAATTACGTGCATCCCGACGGGCGTGAGACGGAGATGGTCAATCAAAACAGGCTGGTTCGCTTTTATGAGGGGTGTGACGGTTTTGCGACCGGCTCCACGCCGACAGCCGGCTATTGTCTTGCCGCATCTGTGAAGCGCAGCGGCGGTCGTTTTATTTTTGTATCGCTGGGCTCAGCCAATTCGAGCACCCGGTTTGATGAAGCCAAAGCCGCGTTTGACTTTGCTTTCGCCGGCTTTACAGCCAAAACCATCGTGCGTGAAGGGCAGCAGCTGGCTAAAAACTTCCCGGTGAGCGGTGGTACGGCACCCAACATCAACGTGTATGCCGCCAAGGAGTTTTCCACTTTGATTGAGAAAGGCAAAGAAGCCACATTGGAAAAGGAACTGGTGCTGCTGGAGCAGGTGGAGGCGCCTGTCGCGGAAGGACAGGTGATCGGATACCTGAGCATATTGCTTGATGGTGAAGAGATTGGGCGTGTGGACGCGGTGTCACGACAGAATGTGGAGGTTCTGGACTTCTCCAGTGCTTTGGGGCAGATACTCAAGTGGTGGCTGTTCGCCTGACGCGGCGTTGACAGGCTGTGCACCCTCCTGTAAAATAGCAAACGAAACAGGAGGGAGCTATGCGCATACTGGTTGTCAACGATGACGGGATTCATGCCAAGGGGATTCGGGCGCTTGCGTCGAGACTTGCGCAGCATCACGATGTAACGGTGGTCGCGCCTGAGTCAGAGAAAAGCGCGACTTCTCATTCCATCACGATATACCGACCGCTCCGCGTGGTTAAAACTGAGCCTGCAGGGCTTGAGGGCATCCCTTGCTATGTGATTGACGGTCTTCCGGTTGACTGCACAAAGATCGGTATTAAACATGTCATGGAGCAAAATGTTGATATCGTGGTGTCGGGCATCAATCACGGCCACAACATGGGTTCAGACATCATCTATTCAGGCACCGTTGCGGCAGCGCTTGACGCTGTGATCATGGGTTACCGGGCGTTGGCTGTGTCCGTCGGTTCCTATTATCCGCAGAACCTGGACGCTGCGGCTGAAGTGGCTGCCCGTGTGATTGACAGCGGGCTGCCGTTTGAGAGCGACAACGTGCTGTACAACCTGAATGTACCCGACCTGCCGATAGATCAGCTCAAAGGGCTCAAGGCAGCCAGACAGGGACGCACAATATATGAGGACGAGATGGATGTGAGAAGCGACCCGCGTGGGCATCAATACATATGGATGGCAGGCAGGCTTCTCGATGATAACACGCATGAAGAAACGGATGTGAGCCTTCTGCGCCGCGGCTATGCATCCATTGTGCCGATTCGCTACGATATGACGGCGGCTGACAGACTGGATGCGCTATCTTGCAAGATTGATAAAATAAAATTGCATTAGTTGATTTATGATGATAAAATATAGCGTGTAATTGCATTCCGGAGGGAGATAATATGCAAGGAAACGATATCATCAGGGTCATCAGAGAACGACAGAACACGATGAGCAAGGGACACCGCGCCATCGCAGCCTATATCACAGACCATTACGACCCGGCGGCCTTTATCACAGCATCAAAGCTTGGTGACACGGTGGGCGTGAGTGAATCCACCGTGGTGCGTTTCGCCTGCGCGCTTGGGTATGACGGTTATCCGGAGCTTCAGAAAAAGCTTCAGGAGATGATTCGCTCCAGGCTGACCAACGTTCAGCGCATGGGCCTTGGAAACGACATGACGGAAGAAGAGCTGGTGAAATGGTCGCTGCGCAACGATATCACCAGTCTGAGGCACATTCGGGAAGTGATCGACTACAACATGGTTCAAAAGGTGGTCGACAGTATTCTCAGCGCCAACCATGTTTACATCATGGGTCTTCGGTCCAGCGCGCCGCTGGCTCAGTTTTTCTGGTATTATCTGAACTATATCGTCAGCAACACAAGCCTTGTGACCTCCAGTATCGGCGGTGACATTTTCGGCCAGTTGATGCATGCAACCGTGGGTGACCTTGTTATCGCGATCAGCTTTCCGCGTTATTCGTCTCGCACGGTGGATGGGGCGACGTTCGCCAAGGAAAACGGCGCGAAAGTGATTGCGATTACAGACAACGCGGTGTCGCCGCTGGCGGGCATGGCCGATGAAAGCCTTTTTGTGAACTCAGATATGAATCTGTTCGTTGATTCGCTGGTGGTGCCGCTCAGTGTGATCAATACGCTTGTGCTGCTGGTGGGTATGCGCAAGAAAGACGGCCTCAGGCAGAACTTTGAAATGCTTGAAGATCTATGGCGCAAGCATGATGTTTATACGGGCAAGGAAGAGGGAAAATGAGACGAATCTGCGTGGTGGGCGGCGGGCCTGCCGGCATGATGGCAGCATATGCGGCGGCATCAAAAGGTCACAGCGTCACACTGTATGAGAAGAACGCCAAGCTTGGGAAGAAGCTTTATCTGACGGGTAAGGGGCGCTGCAACGTAACGAACGCCGCGCCGATTGAGGACTTTTTTGAGAGCGTCGTGACGAACGGCGCCTTTTTGTACAGTGCATTTTATACACTTGACAACACAGCGTTGATGGCATTGCTCGGGCAGTATGGGCTTGACTTGAAAACGGAACGCGGCGGGCGCGTATTCCCGGAGTCTGACAAGTCGAGCGATGTCACCAAAGCGCTCGCCAAAGCGATGGACAACGCAGGTGTCACGGTCATCCTCAATACGCCTGTCAGCCAAATAGCCATCGAGCAAGGACGTGTATCCGGCGTATTGGCAGCCGGTAATCTGCACAGCTGTGACAGCGTGGTCATCGCGACAGGCGGTCTGTCTTATCCATCCACTGGCTGTACGGGCGACGGTTACGCATTCGCGCACCATGCCGGGCATGACGTGACACCCACGGCAGCATCGCTGGTGGGGTTGGACACGCGTGAAGACGTGAGTGCGCTGGCAGGTTTGACGCTAAAAAACGTCACGCTGGTTCTGATGCAGGGCAAGCGTGTTCTTTTCAGGGAGCAGGGTGAGATGCTTTTTACACACACGGGTATCTCCGGCCCATTGGCGCTGTCAGCCAGTGCCTATGTTAAAGACGGCCAGCCGTCGGAAGTCCTCATTGATTTGAAGCCTGCCCTTGATGTGAAGACACTGGATCAGCGCGTGTTGCGCGACATCAGCGAAGCGCCCAATAAAAGCTTTGTCAATTTGCTTGGCGGTTTGATGCCTGCGCGCCTGACGCCGTTCGTGTGTGAGGCCTGCGGCGCGGACCCCGGCCTCAAAGCCCATTCAATCACCCGGGAAAAACGGGCTGAGCTTGTCAGAACGCTCAAGGAATGGCGTCTCGTCATCCGTGGTAAACGCCCCATTGAGGAGGCGGTGATCACGCGCGGCGGCGTGTCAGTCCGGCAGATTGACCCGTCCACGATGCAGAGCCGTTTGTGCAAGGGGCTGTTTTTTGCCGGTGAGGTAATCGACGTGGATGCCCTGACAGGCGGATACAATCTTCAGATTGCTTTTTCTACCGGCTATTTGGCCGGAATAAGCTGTTGACAATCAGTTGCCTGTATGATATCATTCATTTGCTTGAAAGTGGAAACACCCGTTTCTCACCTGTCGGCATTTGCCAGGCATGGTAAGCATCTTTTTAACAAGGTGTATAGCGGGTTAACTAGACCCGTTTTTTATTTGCCTTTTTGAGGGTTCGCCTTTCTAAAGGCTGATGAAGACAAGAGCTGTGTATGCGAAAAATGGAGGTGTTTATTATCGCAAACGAACATCAGATTAACGAGCAGATCAGAGACAAGAGCATTCGCGTGGTTTCGGATGACGGAGCCCAGCTTGGCATCATGTCTGCGCGTGAGGCGATGGATATTGCAGAAGAAAAGGGGCTGGATCTTGTCAAGATTTCACCCAACGCACAGCCGCCTGTATGCAAAATGATGGATTACGGAAAATTCAGATTTGAGCAGGCAAAAAAGCAAAAAGAAGCAAAAAAGAATCAGAATATCATTGTGCTTAAGGAAATGCGCCTGTCAGCCACGATTGACAAGCATGATCTGGAGGTTAAGGCGAAGAACGTGACCAAATTCTTAAAGGAAGGCGATAAGGTTAAGGTATCGCTGCGCTTTAAAGGACGGCAAATGACACATACCGACAAGGGAAGACAAGTGATGGACATGTTTTTCAGCATGGTGGAAAGCGATGCCGTGATGGAAAAGAGCGCCAAGCTTGAAGGCCGGAGTATGTTCATGATATTAGCACCAAAGAACTAACAAGGAGGACGAGATAGCAATGCCAAAAATTAAAACACACAGGGGCGCTGCCAAAAGGTTTTCGCTCACAAAAAGCGGAAAAGTGAAGAGATCGAAAGCGTATAAGAGCCACATTCTTAATAAAAAGACGTCAAAGAGAAAGAGAAACTTAAGACAGGGCACATATATCGCCGCGGTAGAAGAAAAAAACATCAAACAGCTTATTCCGTATAAATAGACACAGGAGGATCGTCAAATGGCAAGAGTAAAAGGGGCTATCAACGCCCGCAAAAAGCATAAGAAGATTTTAAAGCTCGCAAAAGGTTATTTCGGCGCCAAGTCCAGGCAGTTCAGAGCGGCGAACCCTGCTGTGATGCGTTCGCTGCGTTACGCATACATTGGCCGCAGGCTCAAGAAAAGGGATTTCCGCAGCCTTTGGATCACACGCATTAACGCGGAGGCGCGCAACAACGGGTTAAGCTATTCGCGCCTGATCAACGGCTTGAAGCTGGCCGGGGTAAAGGTCAACAGAAAAATATTGGCCGACATGGCCGTGAACGACAAAAATGCGTTTGCCGGCATGGTCAGTGTGGCAAAGCAGAGGCTTAACGCTTGAATCAAAGTATAACGCGATAAGGCTGCCCGGCTCTATGGTCAAGGCAGCCTTTTTTGCGCGGAAAAGCATTGATTATACGGTACCCGCTCTATGCGAGCCGACAAAGAACAAAGCCAGCGTGCCGGGGCCCGTATGAGAACCGATCACCGTTCCCACGCTGTTGATCATGACTTTTCCGTTCAACCGCGGGAAAGCCGATTCGACCATATCCGCGACCGTTTTGGCATCGTCCAAACAGGCTGAGTGAGAAATAAAACACTTGCCATCATAACCAACACCGCCGCGCGCATGCTGCTTCATCTTTTCAACAATTTCACGGATCACTTTCTTTTTGGAACGAATTTTGTCGCGGGGAATCAAATGCCCGGCCGCATCCATGTTCAGCAGCGGGCAGATACCCAAGAGAGTGCCCAGAAAGCCCGCGGTTTTAGATATGCGGCCTCCTTTGATATAGAAAGTCAGATCGGAGGAGAAGAACCAATGGTGGACAGTGAGCTTATTATCTTCTGCCCATGAGAGAGTCTCATTAAATGACGCGCCGCTGTCGCGCACATCCGCAAGCATATCCATCAGCATCCCATAGCCGGAGGAAGCGCCCAACGAGTCGACGATGGCAATCGTTCTCTTAGGGTATAAAGCCGAAAGCTGCTCCCTCGCGACGCAGGCAGTGTTGTAAGCGCCCGATATACCCGACGACAGACTGACATGCAGCACATCCTTGCCATCCTTCAAATATGGTTCAAAAAAGCTGATAAACTCATCGACATTCACCTGTGAGGTGGTGGGCGCAACCCCTGTCGCCATTATACTGTAGAACTCGTCAAATGACATGGATTTGCCCAGGTCATCGGCATACTGTTTTCCGTTGATTGTGTAATGAAAACAGACATAGGGAATATTTCTCTCTGTGAAAAAGCTTTCCGGCATATCAGCTGTTGAACAGCAAGTGATGACATACTGATTCATTGTGCTTGCGTCCTCCTTTAATTAATGCATAAATTTGAATAGTCAAAGCATATAATGAATCCGCGTTCTCGTCACTCTAATTAATGCTGCTATGGATTCTATTGATGGAACGAACAGCCGTCGAGAAAAAATGGGCAGTTCTACAATGAGTAGAGACATTTCCACATCATTTGATTGTTCATTTTCTTTATGCTATACTCTTTCTGAGTTAAAAGGGGAATAAAGCTGCATGCAGGATATTAAGACGGTTATCGCCAGGAATATTACGGCGCTGCGAAAGTCCAAGAGCTGGACACAGGCAGAGCTTGCTCACAGGATAAACTATACGGATAAAGCGGTGTCCAAATGGGAGAGAGCTGAGTCTACGCCCGATGTAACGGTGCTCAAGAGCATGGCGGAGATTTTCCAGGTGCCGATTCAGTATCTGTTCGAAAACGAGCATCAAAATGATGCAAAGCATGTTCATGCGGCATCCGCGCAGCTTCAAAACAGGAACCGCATCATTATCGCGCTCGTATCCGCTGCCGCTGTGTTTTTAATTGCATCTGTTTTGTTCGTGTCATCCTCGTTCCTGAACTTTTCCATTTGCCACCCGTCTTGGATGCTCTATATTTTCGCCATACCGCCGGCGCTCACAGTGTTGCTTGTGTTTAACTCGATTTGGGGCAAGAGACGGGTCAACCTGCTGATTATATCTTTGCTGATCTGGTCAGTTCTATTGGCTATCTATCTTTCGTTTGATGCGCCGGATATGTGGATGGTGTTCATTATTGGGATTCCGGCTCAGATTATTGTTTTTCTGATCGCTCCCATAAGAAGGATAAAATATCACAAGCCTGTCAAATCCACCGTCAATGAATAGGCTAGAAATGAATAACAGAATGAGCCTCAAGGACCAAAGGAAACCTCGCCGGCGGATTGTGGCCGCTATCATCGCCGTGCTTACAATTTGGGCGTTTTATCCTGGTCTTGCCTTAAGGTCTTATCAGTTGAGAAGTAAAAAAATACCGAACGGTTTTGTCCGTATAGTCTGCATTGCAGACCTGCACAGCCATATCTACGGCCAAAACCAGCAGCCGCTGATACAGTTGATAGATGAGCAAAAACCGGATATCATCGCGCTGCTGGGAGATATTGCGGATGATAAGGTGCCTGACAGCGGCATGCTTAGCCTGCTTGAGGGCATAAAGGACACGGCTCTAATCTATTATGTATCGGGCAACCACGAATACTGGTCAGACAGATACGATGACATCAAGGCCAAAATCGAGAGCTTTGGTGTTACAGTGCTTGACAACAAGAGTGAAGATATAATCGTTAACGGCGTACGGATGTGTGTCAGCGGTGTGGA
>CAZNVX010000117.1:5654-8274 GCA_964576225.1 uncultured Christensenellaceae bacterium | reverse complement strand
GACTGCGCCTTGGGGATCATGTGGGCGAACAGCGAGCGTGACATGGCCTGTATGCCGCCCTGCACGGTGCCCACCAGCGCGGCCAGCACCAGGAAGTTCCAGTCCGCAAACATGAATGTGCCGAGCATGGCGATGATGGTGTAGGCCACGATGCAGATGTAGATGGTGTTTTTCGCACCCTTTTTCTGGCCGATCCAGCCGAACAGAAAGCTCATGGGCCACGCCACGATCTGTGTGATCAGCAGCCCCAACGCCATCACCATCGTCATGTTCAAAAGGCCGCCCGTGAGCCCGGCCAGGTGGTTGGTGAGCCCGAGCTGCGGGTCGCTCGCGAACACGGTGGCCATGCGGATGATGGTGCCCACGCCGTCGATATACAGAAAGAACGCGATCAGGAACTTGAACAGCTCCTTGTGCCGGCGGATATGCCCCAGTGTGAGCTTGAGCTGCCTGAGCGCGTCTTTGACGGCGGCGCCCGCTTTCTTTCCCGGCGCGTCGGCAAGCACCGGCTCCTGTATGTGCCTGAACATGGGCAGCGAGAACACGAACCACCAGACGGAGACGGATACGAAGGACAGCCGGATGCCCAGGCGGCTGGGATCGCCGGCGCCGAATAGGCTGCCGGGGTTCATGATCATGACCATGTTGATGATGAGCAGGATGCCGCCACCGACGTACCCCCATGCGTAGCCCGCGGCGGACGTTTTGTCCATGCGGTCCCGCGAGACGATGTGCGGCAGGAAAGCGTCGTAGAACACCAGCGAACCGATAAAGCCGATGTTGGCGACGATAAACACGATGCTTAAAAACAGCGTGTCGCCCGGGCCGGGGAAAAAGAGCAGCGCGGTGCCGATGCAGCCGATGGCCATGAAGAACGCCCAGAATTTTTTCTTGGCGCCCGCGCTGTCGGATATGGCGCCCAATACCGGCGAGCCCACAGCGATGATGAGCATGGCGATGGTGGTGATGATGCCCCAGACGGCGGTGGCGCTGCTGGTTCCTTTGTATATCACCTGGGAAAAATAGGTGGGCAGCACGGCGGCCAGTATCGTGGTGGCAAAGGCGGAGTTGCCGAAGTCATACAGACACCACGCGCGTATCTGTTTTTTGTCGTTCAATACCGTGTCCTCGCTTTCCTGGATTTTTTAACGATATGCTTACAGAATTCGCGCCAACTGGAAAAAAACCTGCCGTACGGGCATGATAAATGTATGTAAATATCGATATAAACGCAAAATCAGCAGTTTTCGTGTATTTGTTCATATTTTTGTAATTGTCATGAAAGAATATGTTGATGTATGATTATTTACTGATAAAACAGTTGGGCATACTTATTGATTGTGGGGAGTGAGACGGGATGTATGAAGTGAAGGTGCTGCAAAAGAAATCACGGCATTTGAAAAAGTTCATCAACCTTGAATTCAAGCTCTATAAGGACGACCAGGACTGGGTGCCGCCTCTTAAAGGCGACACAAAGAAGATGCTTAAAGGCAAGGGCAACCCGTTGTTTGAGAACGGGGATCAGGCATTTTTTATGGTATATAAGAACAAGAAGCCGGTGGGCCGCGTGCTGGTGGGTATCGACGAGCAGCTCAACCGCGTGCGCGGGTTTAAGCAGGGCTTTTTTTCGATGTTTGAATGCATTGACGACGAGGATGCCTGCAAGGCGCTGCTGGATGCGGCGGGCCGCTGGCTGACGAACAAGGGCATGGAGCGCATGATCGGGCCGCTTTCGCCCTCGAACGGGGACGACCGCAAGGGCTTTGTGGTGATGGGAGAAGGCCCGCCGGTGCTGCTCAATGCGCACACCAAGCGCTACTATCCCGAGCTGGTGGAAAAGTACGGCTTTGAAAAGAATGACGATCATTTCGCGTATCTGTTTAACCCCGGGGATTTTGACCTGAACCGGCACAGAAAAGCGGTGGAGTTCGCCAAGAAAAAGGGCGGCTTCCGCGTGGAAAAGCTTAATGTGAAGGATATTGAAGGCGAGGCGCGGGACATCCACCGCATACTGGAAAACAGCGTGCCGGAGGAATGGGACTATCTGGTGACGCCGTCGCTGGAGGCGGTGATCGACGAGTTTAAAAATCTGCTGCAGTTTTACGACGGGCATTACTGCTATATTGCGCGGAAGGGCGATATTCCCATCGGCTTTATGGTGGCGCTGCCCGATTACAACCAGGTGCTAAAACGCATGAAGGGCAAAATACTGCCGCTCGGATGGGCAAAATACCTGATCTATAAGCGCCGGATCACGGGCGCGCGCGCCATTGTGCAGATGGTGGATCGAAACTATCACAATATGGGCGTGAATTATGCGATGTATTTTGAGGCCTACAGGGACTGGCAGGCGACCAAGCTGGAGTTTATCGAGGCGTCGTGCATTGACGAGACCAACATACAGTCTCGCCTGAGCGTGGAAAAGGCGGGCGGCAAGCATTACCGCACCTATCGCACCTACAAGCTGGATTTGACAAAGGACGATTAGCAGGGCACAGCAACGTTGGTAAGCATTTAAGGAAAATGCTTTCGGTATTATATGAACTTTGTGAATTTATCATTAACACCTTAACCGGCGCTTCGCGCCACCTCCCTCAAGGGAAGGCTTTCATGGCATATA
>CAZNVX010000117.1:0-5644 GCA_964576225.1 uncultured Christensenellaceae bacterium | reverse complement strand
CATATAATAAAAATGGAAAATGCGAAGCATTTTTGGCGGGATTCTCAAGGGGCGTGCCCCTTGAGCGGGAGTGTGGGGCAGCGCCCCCACAAAGCCAATCTCCTAAAACTCATGCAGCGGCTTTTGAGCGTTACACCTCAACCGGCGCTTCGCGCCACCTTCCCCTCAAGGTAAAAGCTGCAGGGTTATTTAGGGACGACGCTTTTCAGTACAAATCTGGAAGCTGAACCTGATCGGCTACGGAAAATGCGAAGCATTTTGCTGGCGGGATTCTCAAGGGGCATGCCCCTTGGGCAAAGGTTTGGAGGCGGCGCCTCCAAGGTCTTAAAGAGTCTTATAGCGGATGACTTTTGATTCTGGAAAACCGTCGCGGGTAAGCATCCGGCGTGGTTTTCTGTTTTTCGATCAGCAGCAGCGCGCCGCGCCCGACAGCATGCCGGCCGGTCACCGCGCAGCCGAGAACGCGCAATGCGCCGGCGGCCGCGGCCAGCTCTTCATCCGCCGTTTCGCCCTTCCATGCGGCAAGCATGCCGCCTGTTTTAATCAGCGGCACGCACAGCTCGAGCAGCATGGGCAGCGGGGCGAGCGCGCGCGAGACGGCCAGATCGAAGCATCCGCGCAGCGGGGTGCGCGCGGCTTCCTCGGCCCGGGTGCACAGCACGTCGGCGCCCACACCCATTTCGTCAAGCGCCCGTCGGATAAAATCCGTCTTCTTGCCCGACGCGTCCATCAGCGTGAGCCGGATATCCGGACGCAGCAGCTTGAGCGGCACGCCGGGAAACCCCGCCCCCGTGCCCACATCAATCATATGGCAGTCTGCAGGCAGCGGATAAAAGCAGGTGAGCCGCATCGCGTCCGCGAAGTGCTGCACGGCGGCCTCCGCTTCACCGGTAATCCGCGTGAGGTTGAGCTGCTTGTTGGCTTGCGTGACGTGCCGGTAATAAGCCTCGCATTGCCCCGGCAATGACGGCGCGTATGCGATGCCCATTGCGGCAAGCCGGCTGCCAAGCGTATCGGCAAACAGGCTCATGACACCATTCCTTCCTCAATGATTTCCACACCCGTATCCACAAAGCGGTACGTCCCGCACAGCTCGAAATCTCCCTTGACGCGGGAAGCGGCCTGCTGCGCGGCGCCCTCATCGGCAAATATGGCGAACATGGCGCTGCCTGAGCCGCTCATCAGCGCCTTGCCCGCGCCCGCGGCCATCAGCGCGCCCGATGCCCTGATGATTTCCGGGGCAATACTCAAGGCGGCCATGCCCAGCGCGTTGCCCGCGTGCTGTTCAAAAAGCGCCAGATCACCCTTGAGCAGCGCGTATTCCACAGCGCTGATGCGAACCGGCGCGGACGCGCGGTATCGCCGGAAGGCTTCGGCGGTGGACACGCCCGCATGCGGCTTGACAACGAGCGCATGCAGCGGTGCCGGAAGATGCAAAGCCTTGAGCTGATCACCGACACCCCGGGCGCGCGCGGTGCCGCCGGTGAGCGCAAACGGCACATCCGCCCCCACCTTAACGCCCAGCGCGGCCAGGGTGCCGGCGCTCAGGCGGGCGCCAAAGAGGCGGCTTAAACCGATCAGCACAGCGGCGGCGTCGGCACTGGCGCCCCCGAGACCGGCCATGCGCGGTATGCGCTTTTGTATACGGATATCCGCCCCCGCGGCGATGCTGGTATGGGCGAAAAACGCCTGCGCGGCCGCGTGAGCGGTGTTGATCTGCGGATCGATACCCGGGACGTCGAAAGCAACGGACAAGCTGTCGGCACGGCTAATCTGCACCGTGTCGGCCAGCGAGATGGACTGCATGATGCTGTCGAGCTCATGATACCCGTCATCCCGCCTGCCGGTGACATCGAGCGACAGATTCAGCTTGGCGTATGCGGACATTTTAATCATGGCGATACCTCGTTATCCAGGCGGCGAAGCGCCCACGCCGCGTGTGTGGCGGCCGGGCTGCCGCCGCTTTGGGCCAGCTGGTTAAGCAGCGGTATGAGCTGCCGCCGGCCGGTGTTGGCTGCGAACAGCGCGGCCTGGGATGCCACGCGCATCCAGCGCGCCATATTGGGCCCCGTGAGCAGCCGGACGCCCGGGAGCGCGCCGCCGCTGAGCAGCGCGTCCACCGGAAAAGATTGCGACTCTCCCGCCTCTGTCAGGTTGAGCGGACACGCGGTCTGTCACTTCTCGCAGCCGAAAAGCTGATACACATCGCCGCGCAGGTTCTCGGGCACCAACCCATTGACATGGAACCGCAGGCAGTTCTCTACGCGCTCCACCGCGCCCGACGGGCATGCCCTGGCGCATTTGCCGCAGTGAAGGCATGCGCCGCCCGCCTGCGGATCGTCCGGCGGCAAGGCCGCGTCGGTGAGAATTGTCTGGATTGAGGTGAGTGAACCGAGCGCGGGGTGGTAATAAAACCCGTTGTCGCCGATGAAACCGCCGGTGCGCAGCGCCGCCGCTCTGGCGGGCAGCGACGGCAGATGAGCCGCGGACGCACCCAGCCCTGTGATAGATGCGGCCAGCGCACGCGCCGCGTGATAACCGAAATGGGCGGCGGTATAATAAGCCGAAAGCGGCATATGACCCGGCGGGGCAGCCCCGCCCGGGCGGTAAGCGAAAAACAGCACGATCAGGCTCGAAGCGCCCGGCATCAACGCCGCAAGGTCCGCGGGCTTTTCTTTGCCGCGCGGCAAAGCACCCTGCGCGCCTGTGAACCGGACGTCATCTGCACCCAGTGCGCGGGCATACTGCCTGATGAGCCGTTTTTGGTGTTCCATGTTAGGCATTATGGCACAACCGGCGTTAAATAACAATTCATGATTTGTAAAAATTGTTGCGCATGAAGAGGGGCTGATATATAATTGTGCCTGACCGTGACATAATTTTGGGGTAAAGGAAAGTGAACGGATCATGAAACGGAACAGGCTGACCATACTGGTGTTGGTGATAGGCATGGTGATGCTGATAAGCGCGTGCAGCGCGCCGGAGCCGATTCAAACGGGCATCGGCAAGTTTGAATACAGCCATGAGTTTATGGCGCAGATCGATGATACGGTGCCCGCGGCGGGCAACACGCTGCTGGTGATCTATCTGAAGCCGGCAGAGGGAACGTCTGCGGATCTGGATCAGGCCAGGGAGTATTTTTATAACGGCACAAAGGTGAAGCTGGCCGGAGAAACCTATGATATGACAGCGCTTGCGTTTGAGAAGGTGGACAACAGCTATATCCGCTATGGCCTGGTGTTTGAGGTGAAGGACAACGGTTACGCCGAGGCGAAGGAACAGCCGGTGGTGGAGCTGATTTTGCCGTCACTTCCCGAGTGAAACCGGGCGTGCGGGACTGATTGCGCCGCATGGCATGCGACCTTAGGCTGCTTGCGCAGATCTGCGCCGGCAGCCTTTTTATTTGCTCCCGTTTGGCGGCGCCGTATTCTTTTCGCCAAAGCGCCGGCACACGTGTTGCCGGCAGCTCAATTTGTAAATTAATCGGTATTATATCAACCAAAGGATTGCATAAACGATAGGGTTTCATATAAAATGACAGCAGTATATAAAAGGGGACTGGTTGATTGATCACAATCTGGCATTATCTTGCGGTGTTCGGGCTCTCGGCGGTGCCCGTCATCGAGCTTAAAGGGGCGATACCGTTTGGTTTGCACTTGGGGATTCCGGAGCTTGAGTGCTTTATTGTGGCTGTGTTTGGCTCCATGCTGTTTTCTCCCGGCATTATACTGCTGACGCGGCGTGTGCTGGACGCGATGATGAACAGCCGCATCAAGCTGTTTTACAGGTTCGGGCACTGGCAGCACAGGCGGCTGCTGCGCCGGGGCGGCAAACTGGAAAAATACCGCGGATGGTTTTTGTTTATACTGGTGGCCATACCGCTGCCGACCACGGGCGTGTGGACCGGCTCGATGGTGGCGGGGCTTTTTGACATCCGCCTGAAGGTGGCGCTGCCGATCATTTTTGTCGGCAATTGTGTGGCCGGGCTGCTGGTTTGGCTGATCTGGGGCTTTGCATCGTCTTAGCAGCCCGAGAAAAGAAATTGCATCCGCACGGAGGATGTGCTATACTCGCAATTGAAAAAACCCCTTATCAAGAGCGGTGGAGGGACGGGCCCTGTGAAACCCGGCAACCGGACGATACGTCTTGGTGCCAATTCCCGGCAGATGAGGTTGAAAGAAAGCTGTTCCTTTCAGGCCTCGCGACAAGCGGGGTTTTTTAATGAAGACACACAGAGGTGACACGATGAGACGATTATTTACATCCGAATCGGTGACGGAGGGGCATCCGGACAAGATCTGCGACCGGATAAGCGACAGCGTGCTGGACGCGATACTGGCAGAGGACACCAGGGCGCATGTGGCCTGCGAGACGGCGGTGAACACAGGCCTGGTGCTGGTGATGGGCGAGATCACGACGGAATGCTACGTGGATATACCCAAGATCGCGCGGGCGTGCATCCGCGACATCGGCTTTACACGCGCCAAGTTTGGCTTTGACGCCGACACATGCGGCGTGATCACCAGCATCAACGAGCAGTCGCCCGACATTGCGATGGGTGTGAACAAGGCCGATCAGGGTGCGGGAGACCAGGGCATGATGTTTGGCTTTGCCTGCCGCGAGACGGAGGAGCTGATGCCGCTGCCCATCACGCTCTCACACCGGCTGACGCGGCAGCTTTCGGCGGTGCGCAAGGACGGCACGCTGAATTATCTGCGGCCGGACGGCAAATCGCAGGTGACGGTGGAATACGACGGCAATGTGCCGGTGCGGGTGGACACCGTGGTGGTGTCGGCCCAACATGCCGAAGAAGTGACGCAGGAGCAGATACGGCAGGATATCATCGAGCACGTGATAAAAGCGGTGATACCGCAGGAGCTGCTGGACGCGGACACCAAATATTATGTGAACCCGACGGGGCGGTTTGTGATCGGCGGGCCGGCGGGCGACTCCGGCCTCACCGGGCGCAAGATCATTGTGGACACGTACGGCGGTTACGCGCGGCACGGCGGCGGCGCGTTCTCCGGCAAGGACCCGTCCAAGGTGGACCGGAGCGCGGCATACGCGGTGCGGCACATCGCCAAAAACGTGGTGGCGGCGGGGCTGGCCGAGCGCTGCGAGATCGAGGTGGCCTACGCCATCGGCGTGGCGCAGCCGGTGTCGGTGTACGTGGACACGTTCGGCACGGGCGCGGCGGACGACGGCAGGCTGGCGAAGCGCATCTTAGAGGTGTTTGACCTGCGGCCCGCGGCCATCATCGAGCGGCTTGGGCTGTGCGCGCCCATCTATGCGCAGACGGCGGCGTACGGGCATTTCGGGCGGCCCGACCTTGACCTGCCGTGGGAGCGGCTGGACGACGCGGACCGGCTGGCGTAAAAGGAGAACGGATTATAAGAGGCGTCATCAGCGAGCGATGCCTCTTTTTTGTGGGCATTTTTGAATTTCCATCACAGCTATCCTCTTCGCCGCGCCATCAGATCAAGGACGAATAGAGGAACGCCGAACCCGAAGCTGCCCAATAAGAATATAAGCAGCCAGGGCATTTCGCTTAACGGTGCTGAGAACAAACCGACCGCCAGCCCGAATAAGCCAAAGATGATGCACCAGAGCAAGGAAAAGAGCAGGCCGCTGATCATCCAGACAA